>JBKHAU010000177.1:0-5931 GCA_046542725.1 Opitutales bacterium | reverse complement strand
GCAGGTCCAGACAATCCTGCCTGTGGGCGAGGGAGGCTATTCGCCGCGCACCGGTTCGAGGCGGAAGCCGTAGCGATAGGTCTCACCCGGGAGCAGGCGGTATTGCTCGAGGGGCGGTGAGCCCCAGGAGGTGATGCCACCGAGGCCGGTCTGGCCGTAGTCGAGGTTGATCTCGAGGAAGTCTGGCGCGGCCAGCTCGTGCGGGTGTTGCGCGGCTTCGAGATGCTCCGTCGCGTAGGGCCGGGCCCCGACCTCGAGAGGAGCGTCGAGCGCGGTCACCTGCAGGCCTTGTCCGGCCGCGTCGGTCCAGCGGGCCCAGCGCACGCCGGTACGCTGTCCCGCTTCCTGCGGGTCGAGGTAAGCGTGAAAAAGTCCGTGGACCGAGCCATGATGCCGGCCGAGCCAGGCGCCATCGAGGCGATCGACGTAGTTCTCATGCGGGCCGCGACCAAACCAGGTCCAGTCGTCGTGCGAAGTCGGCAGGCGCAGACGCATGCCGATGCGGGGCACCTCGGGACCATCTTCCGGATGAGGGGTGGCTTCGACCTGCACCTCGAGCGCGCCGTTTGCGGCCACGGTGTAGCGCACCACGGCGGTGCTTCCGTGCTCGCCGGGGGTGTAGTGGATCTCCAGGGACACCGTTCCGGCATCCTCGCGCAGCTCGATCTTGTCGGCCGGACTTTGGCCGGCCTCTCTCCAGGCGGCACTCAGCTCGTGGAGCCTGCGGCCGCGGTCGTTGTTCGTCGGGGCGCGCCAGAAGTCGAGATGGAGGGGGCCCGCGAGCAGTTCCTCACCGTCGACGGTGTAGGAGACGAGTTGGCCGTTGGCCTCGTCAAAGCGCAAGGCCTTCGTGTCCGCTTGCACGACGATGATGCCGCCGTCGCGCGAGACGGCGGGGGCGGCCTCGTCGGCGCTCGCGGGAGCCGCGGCCAAAATGGTCGCGTTGCCGAGGGCAAACTGGTCCCAGGCGACCTCATAGCCGGCTTCGGCCCACCAGGTGCTCTCGCGCAGAAGGTAGCTCACGCGGAGGTGCTCCTCGCCGTCGCCGGGCGAGACCTCCTTGTCGAACGCGAGTTCGAGCCGGAGGCGGTTCTGCGGAGCAAGGTCGAATGCTTCGACCGACCCGGTTTCGATGACTTCGCCATCGAGGGTGCGCTCCCAGTGCAGCGCGAGGTCGTCGGCGGAGCGGAAAAAGCGTTCATTGAAGAGTTCGACGACGGCGCCGGTGGCCTCGGCCGAGACGAGCGTGGTCCAGATCGGCTGATGAACCCTCTTCACTTCCCAGGCCTGCGGGGACCAGGAGCGGTCGGGCTGGACGACACCGTTGAAGCAGAAGCTGCCATCGTTGGGTTGATCGCCAAAGTCGCCGCCGTAGGCAAAACCGTTGGCGGGCCCATCGGGTGTATCCCAGGTCTTGCGCAGGCCCTGGTCCTTGAAGTCCCAGATGAAGCCGCCTTGCAGGAGGCGCTCGTCGCGAAAGAGTTCCCAGTAGTCGGCGAGGTTGCCGGAGCTGTTGCCCATGGCGTGGTTGTATTCGCAGAGCACGGCGGGGCGCTGGTCGACAAGGGCCTTGTCCTCCTGCTCGGCGATGTAGTCGCGCAGGCCGGCGAGGTCGTCATACATGCGCGAGTAGAAGTCGACGTAGTCGCGGCGCTCGGCGCGGTCGTAGTGGACCAGGCGGGTGGGATCGCGCTGGCGTATCCACTCCGCCAGACGAACGAAATTCTCCCCGTGCCCCGTCTCGTTGCCCATCGACCAGCTGAAGATGCTGGGGTGGTTCTTCGTGCGCTCGAGCATGGCCTCGATGCGACTGTGGAGGGCGGGATACCAGGCGGGGTCTTCGGCCAGGGGGTTGACCGACCAGCCGAGGCCGTGGGCCTCGATGTTGGCCTCGTCGATGACGTAGAAACCGAGTTCGTCGCAGAGCGCGTAGAAGGCGGGGATGTTGGGGTAGTGGGCGGTGCGGATGGCGTTGATGTTGAGCCGCTTCATCTCCCGCAGGTCGGCCCGGATGTTCGCCTCGGTCACGGTATGGCCGGTGTCCGGCTCGTGTTCGTGGCGGTTGACCCCCTTGAAGATAATGGGCTGGCCGTTGAGGAGGATCTGGCCCTCGTGGACCTCCACGCGGCGGAAGCCGATGCGGGCGGCGGCGTACTCGCGTTCACCGCCCGGGCTCTCATGGGCGAGGAGGAGGGTGTAGAGATGGGGGGTCTCGGCCGACCAGGGAAGGGCCTCGCGCAGCTGCAGGCTGACCTTCGCCGGAGCGCCGTCGACAGGGGCGGTGAGGCGGGCACTGCCGACGCGGGAGCCATCGGGATCGAGCAGGCGCACGCGCAGCGGCACCGCGGTCGCGCCGGTCTCAGGACCCTGCAACTCGACGGTGAGGTCGAGCAGGCCGGTGCCGGTGGCGGGGTCGTAGTCCGCGCGGGCCTCGAAGTCGCGCACGCGGACGGGCGCGGCCGACCACAGGCTCACATCGCGAAAGATGCCCGAGAGCCGCCACATGTCCTGGTCCTCGAGGTAGGAGCCGTCGCTGTATTGAAAAACCTGCACCGCGAGCACGTTTTCGCCCTTCACGAGATGCTCGTTGAGGCGAAACTCGGTCGCCGTTCGGGAGTCTTCGGCGTAGCCGAGGTGGGCGCCATTGAGCCAGACATCAAAGGCCGAATCGACCCCTTCGAAGCGCAGGAAGATTTCCCGCCCATCCCAGTCCGCGGGGACGGCGAAGGTGCGCCGATAGGAGCCGACGGGATTGCGCTGGTCGCGCGGGTGGTGCGTGTAGTGCTCCGGTGGGACGCCCATGACGCGGGGCGGATCGACCTCGAAGGGGTAGGTGATGTTGGGGTAGAGCGGAATGCCGTAGCCATGCATCTGCCAGTTCGAGGGCACGGGGAGGCGATCCCAGGCGGCATCGTCGAAACCCGGGGCCTCGAAGCCCGCAGGGCCATCGTCGGGATGGCCGACGTAGTGAAACGCCCACTCGCCGTTGAGCGACTGCAGAAAGGGCGAGGCCGCAGCATCACCGGCGATCGCATCGGACTCGTCGGCAAAGGGAAAAAAGGTGGCGCGCGGGGGCTCCGTGCCGACCCGGAAGACGGTCTCGTCTTCCCACGGTGGCGGGGCGGCGTGGGCTTGGCTGGCGATCATGGGGAGAAGCGCGGTGAGGAGGGCGAGGCAGGTGGGGGGAAGGGAGCAAGGCATGGCAAAGGATACTGCAAACTCCGCGTCGGTGAGCGGCAAGGTCTCTCGAGCAGGATGGATTCGGTCAGTCAACTTCGACCCGAAAAGGGGCCGCGGGGAGGCCCGCGCGGTTGAAGAGGACGGGCCTCGGAAGAGGGGACCAGGCGTAACGCGCCACGCGTGGAGCGGTGACGGTCGGGCTATGGAGGACGATCGTGCTGCCATCAAGCGACGGATAGGCGGGATGGAAGACACCGTTTTCTCCCGCCAGTTCGAAGGCGCCGAGCTGGTCCTGGGGGAAAACGAGACCGCCGTCGGCGTGCTCGAAAAGGAGCCGCAGCCCCTCTTCGGCGGCCCTTGCGCCCACGCAGCGTGGGCCCGATGCGACGAGGTCCTCCTCTCCATAGACCTCGGCGCGGGCAAGGAGGGCAAAGCGGTAGCCGATCGGCTGCTTGGCGGCGGGATGGATGTTGGCTGCATCGCCGAGATCGATCGTCGACACCATGCCGGTGGCGGGCACTTCGAGGGTGGCGCTCTGCGCGGCCCAGAGTTCCTGGAGACTCGTCGGCCCGTAGCCGCCCCATGGCGCCAGCTGGGCAAAGAAGAACGGCATTTCCCCGTCGCCCCAGTGCTCGCGCCAGGACTCGATGAGAGCGGTCATGAGGGCCGGATAGGCATCATGGCGACCAACATTGGTCTCACCCTGGTACCAGAGGACCCCCCGCACGGCGTAGGGCGCGAGCGGCGCGATCATGCCGTTGTAGAGGACGGAGGGAGACTGGTTGTCCTCTTTGCTGGCAGGCTTCCAGGGACCCTCGCCGGCGTAAGGGGCGGTGCCCTGCAGCACTTCGGCCGGGATCCAGGCTTCCGCGGAGGAGCCGCCCCAGGCGCTGAGAATGAGTCCGACCGGCACCTCGAGATGCGCCCGCAGTTCGCGCCCGAAAAAGTAGCCGACGGCGCTGAACTCGGCCGCCGTCGCCGGCGTGCTCGGGCTCCAACGGGAGACGGCCCAGTGCTCCGCCACGGTCGTTTGCGGCTCGGCCGCACTGCGGCGCCCGGCGATGAAGAGGCGCAGGCCATCGTCGTCCGAGGTCGCGATGGCTTCGGGACCGCCTGTGATGGGGGAGGGAGGGTCGGCTTCCGGCCAGCCGCGCAGCTGCATTTCCATGTTGGACTGGCCGGAGAGGAGCCAGACTTCCCCGATGAGCACCTCGCGCAGGACCTGGCGCTCGGTCGGCGCGGCGACGACGATCTGATGAGGCGTGGGCGCTTCCCCGGGGCGCGCCCTGGGCGTCTGGAGAATGACCTCCCAGCGACCGTCCTCGGCGGCTGTCGCGCGCACCGGCTGTTCGCTCCAACTCGGCTCCACGCTCACCGTGACACCCGGCTCTGCCCAGCCCCAGAGCGGCACGGCGCTCGCTTGCTGCAACACCATGTGATCGCCGATGTGCCGCGGCAGGCGAAGCTTCGCGGCGGCGGCGACGGGGAGGAGGCAGGCCAGGGCGAGAACGAGGCCGCGAAGGAGCTTGAGGCGACAAAGGGGCAGACTTTGGGAGCAACGCATCGTCACAGGCTGGCTGATCACCCATCGTGATGCAGGCATAATTCAGGCGCCCTTTTTGCCCTTGGGCGGGTCCGGTGGAGACATTTCGACGAATCTGTGCGAAAGAGCCGGGCCGGGAGATTTGGCGGCGTCGCGTCGCCGTGTTTGCGTTGGCCCTCGGCAGGAGGCTCCGAATCCGGCTGATGACTTGAGTCCACCGCCCTCGGCACACAACGTGCGGAAAGTTGACTGTTTCTCGGCAACCCCACTCGTCTAGTCTGCTGTCCATGGATCCACTTGTTTTTGATAGCCTCACCGGATTGCTCGGTCTTGTCCTGCTCTACGGGGGCGCGGAACTGCTCGTGAGGGGTAGCTCCGAACTCGGCCTGCGCATGAAGCTCTCACCCGTCATCGTCGGGCTGACGATTGTTTCACTGGCAACGAGCATGCCGGAGCTGGTCGTCTCGCTGCAGGCCGTGGCAAAAGGCTCAGGAGATCTCGCGATCGGCAACGTGGTCGGGTCAAACCTGGCCAACATCGGTTTGATCCTCGGTGTCTCGGCGCTCATCGCGCCGCTCGCGGTCGACCGGTTTAGCGTGCGTATCGATGCGCCCGTCATGCTTGGATTCTCGCTTCTCGGCGCGTTTTTCCTCTGGGACCGGCGAATGGGGGCGTGGGAAGGTGCGATCATGCTGGTCCTCATCGTGGCCTATCTGGTTTTCCGCGTGCGGCTGGCGCGACGGGATACGGCAGCTGCGGCGGCGGCCGCGGGAGAAGTGCCGGCGGTGCCCAGTTGGTCGGTCCTGCGCGCGGTTCTTGCGGTCCTCCTGGGTCTGGGGTTGCTGGTCATCGGAGGCGATTGGCTGGTACGTTCGGGACTTTCGGTGGCTGAGCGCCTCGGCGTGCCGGAGGCTTTCATCGCCTTGTCGATGGTGGCAATCGGCACGAGCCTGCCGGAGCTGGCGACCTCGGTCGTGGCGGCGGCCCGCGGGCAGGCGGAAATCGCCGTGGGCAATGTCCTCGGCTCCAATATCTTCAACCTCGCCGGCGTGCTTGGGGTGAGTTCGCTCGTGAGTCCGCTCACGAGCGGCGACTTCGCCTTCGAGCTGGTCATGATGATCGCCTTTGCCGTGCTTCTCCTGCCCCTCGCGCGGTCGGGCTTTCGCATCGTGCGCTGGGAAGGGGCGCTGCTGTTGTTGGCTTACTTG
>JBKHAU010000176.1:0-5946 GCA_046542725.1 Opitutales bacterium | reverse complement strand
TGCGGTGACGGCGTTCCACGCCGTCCGCCAGCTCCCCTACGCCTCCCGCGCCCAGCGCGACCCGGCCGTCGCGCTGGAGACCGGCGAGGCCGCCTGCACCGCCAAGCACCTTCTCCTGCGCGACTGCCTGCGCCGGCTCGGCGAGGAAGCGGCGGTGGAGACGGTGGAGGGCGACTTCGCCGCCGGCGTTCCCGAGCACCCGTCCATGCCGGCCGCGCTCCGGAGCGCGCTCCGCGTCGGCCCTGTGCGGGACCTCCACAACGTCACGCTCTGGCGCGGCCTGCGCCTCGACGACGCGCACCGCGACGGCCACATTCTCCTCCAGGAGGCGGAGCTGGGCCTCCGCCAGCTGCCATTGGATGAAGGTCGAGCGCACTTCGTTGAGATGGACCCGCGCGGCCTCCGCGAAGTTGAGCTCGCTCGCCTTCACCCCGAGTTCGCCCAGCTGCGCATAGCGCTCGAGGTTGCCCCATGCAAAGAGCGGCTTTTGCCACCAGAGGCCCGCATCGATCGTCGCCACGGGTTCGCCGTCGGTTCTGTCCTGGCCCTCCACCGAATCGAGGCGAAAGCGCTGCTCGTAGCCCCCGAGAAGGCGGCCACTGAGGGAGACGAACGAGTTGGCCCGGGCCGTCTCGGTCATCGCCCGCCCCTCTTGCTCGTCGATGCGGGCAGCCTCGGCGCGCAGTTCGGGCGCCCGCTCGACCGCCACCTCGAGGAGCCGCCGCAACTCCGGGAAGACCTCCTCAGGGTACCGTACCACGAGTGTCCCAGCCAAATCGGGGTCTCGTGCGGCGAGTTCCTCGGCCGCGTGGGAGGGCGACAGAAGCCACAGAGAGGAAAGGTAAAGAAGAGTGCGCAGTCGGTACCGCATCGCAGAAATCGCCATTCCCGCCGGCCCCCTGAATGGGGTCAAACTCCATTTTGGCGCCCCCTGCACTTGCGCCTTGGGCATCCCGCACGCACCGTTCATGGCGTGCAGGTAACCTCTCCAACTCTGGTCGTCGAGCGCTGGGGCCTTGTTCCCTACGATACGGCCCTCGAACGGCAGCTGGCGGCCGTCCAGCGGCGCCGCGAGGAAGCCACGCCCGACACCCTCATCCTCGTCGAGCATCCTCCCGTCTACACCGTCGGAGTGCGCAAAGACGCCGCCCGGCATCTTCTCTGGGACGAGGCCGCCCTGGAGGCCGCCGGGATCACGGTGCATCCGACCAATCGCGGGGGCGACATCACTTACCATGGCCCCGGCCAGCTCGTCGGTTATCCCGTCGTGAGCCTGCGCGAGCGCCGTGACCTGCATGCCTATCTGCGCGCTCTCGAGGACGTCCTCATCCATGCGGTGGGCCGTTTCGGGCTCGTCGCCGACCGCCGGGAGGGCCTCACCGGCATCTGGTGTGGCGAGCGCAAGATCGCCGCCATCGGCGTGGCGGTGAAGAGCTGGATCACCTACCACGGCTTCGCCCTCAACATCGCACCCGACCTCTCCCATTTCACCGGCATCGTGCCCTGCGGCATCGGTAGCGAGCAGGGCAGCGTGACCTCGATGGAGCGCGAGCTCGGCGAGGCGCCGGTCTGGCCCCGCGTCGAGGCTGCCGTCGTGCGAGCGTTCCGCGAGGTCTTCGGCTACGGCACGCACGTCGCCTGAGCCGCGTCCTTTTTCTGTGACAACCCGTTAATGTTCTGCCTTCGTCATGCCCATGGAGTCGCGTAAACCCGCCTGGCTGAGAGCCAAGCTGCCGACCAGTCCGGAGTATCACAATGTGCGCAACCTGGTGGATGACAGCCAGTTGCACACTGTCTGCCAGAGTGCCCGCTGCCCCAACATGGGGGAGTGCTGGTCGCGCCGCACGGCCACTGTGATGATCCTTGGTAACACATGCACACGTGCCTGCACCTTTTGCGCCATTCAGACCGGCCGCCCCACGGAGCTCGACCTTGCCGAGCCCGCCCGGGTCGCCGCGGCGGTGCAGAAGATGAACCTGAAGCACGCCGTCATCACCTCGGTCGCCCGCGATGATCTCAAGGACGGCGGCGCCGGTGTCTGGGCCGCCACCATCCGCGCGATCCGCTACCGTAACCCGACGACCGCCATCGAGGTGCTCATCCCCGACTTTCGCGGTCGGCTCGATCAACTCGACACGGTCCTCGACGCCGGCCCCGACATCCTCAACCACAACCTCGAGACGGTGCATCGCCTGCAGCGCCCCGTGCGCAAGACGGCTTCCTGGGAGGTGACGAGCAAGGTCCTGGCCCACGCCAAGTCCCGGGGTTTCACGACCAAGACCGGCCTCATGCTCGGGATCGGGGAAGAAGAACACGAGATCGCTCACGCCCTCGAGCATATCGCCGGCCTCGGCGTCGACATCGTCACGATCGGCCAATATCTCCAGCCCTCCCCCGAACACCGCAAGCTGCACCGCTGGGTGCATCCCGATGAGTTCGACCGCTGGAAGGAGTTCGGCCTCGGCCTCGGCATCGGCGTCATCGAGTCGGGCCCGCTGGTCCGTTCGAGCTACCACGCCGACGAGCAGAGTGACCGCTACGGGAAAGCCCGCGAAAAGCTCGCCGCCGCCGGAGCCTGAGGCCCCGGACTCGCTTTCCGCTCGCGGCGTGAAGCTGACCGGAGCCGAAATCCGTCTCGTCCGGTTGTCCCGCCAGCCAACCCTCATCCCCCTGTTGCGTATGAAACGCGTCCCTTCCGCCTTCCTCTTCTGCTGCCTCCTCTGCTTTGCCCCGCTCATGACGGCCTCCACCCTCATTCCCCTCGAACTGCTCTTCGGCAATCCCGAGCGCACCCAAGCGCGGGTCAGCCCGGACGGCGGCTACCTCAGCTACATCGCACCGGTCGACGGCGTGCTCAACCTCTGGGTCGCCCCGATCGACGAGATCGAGGCTGCGAAGCCCCTCACGCGGGATTCCGGGCGCGGCATCTCCCGCCACTTCTGGGCGCCCAACGGCACGCACATCCTCTACCTGCAGGATCAGGGCGGGGATGAGAACTGGCGCGTTTACGCGGTCGAGGTGGAGACCGGCGAGACCCGGGATCTCACCCCCTTCACCGGCACCCAGGCTCGCATCCTTGGCGGGAGCTATCGGCATCCCGACGAGTTTCTCGTCGGCCTGAACAACCGTGATCCGCAGTTCCACGACGTCTGGCGCGTCAACGTCGTGTCCGGCGACCTCACCTTTGTGAAGCAGAACGACGGCTTCCGCAGTTTCACGGCCGACGAGGACCTGCAGATCCGCCTAGCCTCTCGCCCGCTCCCCGGCGGCGACACGGAGTATCTCAAGATCGGACCCGAGGGCGAGTGGGTCCCTTTCTTCACCCTGCCCAACGCGGACGCCTTCAACACCTCCGTGCTCGGCTTCACCGGCGACGGCGAGGCCCTGCTCCTCACCAGCAGCATGGGCCGCGACAAGAGCGCGATCGTGCGCAAGGACTACGCCACGGGCGAGGAAACGGTGCTCGGCGCGAGCGACAAGGCCGACGTCGACGAGGCCCTGTTCGCGCCCGTCACGCGCGAATTCCTCGCCTTCAGCGCCAACTACCTGCGGGCCGAATGGCAGGCGGTCGATCCCTCGGTGGAGGACGACTTCGCCTTTCTCGAGGAGAACGTGGCGGGCGAGTTTCGCATCCTCAGCCAGACCAAGGACAATGCCCACTGGATCATCTACCAGTCCCAGGCGGAAAATCCTGGCGTCTACCACCTCTATGACCGCGCCGCGAAGAACCTTCGCCACCTCTTCGTGGTCCGCCCGGAACTGACCAATCGGCCGCTGCGACCAATGCACCCGGTCGAGATCGAAGCGCGCGACGGGCTCAAGCTCGTCTCCTACTACACGCTCCCGGCGAGTGCCGATCCCGATGACGACGGCCAGCCCGACAAGGCGGTGCCGATGGTTCTCTACGTGCATGGTGGCCCCTGGGCGCGCGACAGCTACGGCTACAATACCATCCACCAGTGGCTCGCCAACCGCGGCTTTGCCGTCCTGAGCGTCAACTACCGTGGCTCGAGCGGCTTCGGCAAGTCGTTCATCGAGGCCGCCACGCACGAGTTTGCCGGGGCCATGCACGACGACCTCATCGACGCCGTCGACTGGGCCGTCGCGGAAGGGATCACCGCGCGCGACAGCGTCGCCATCATGGGCGGTTCCTACGGCGGCTACGCCACCCTCGTGGGCATGACCTTCACCCCCGAGCGCTTTGCCGCCGGGGTGAGCATCGTCGGGCCGTCCAACCTCATCACCCTCATCGAGAGCTTTCCGGCCTACTGGCGACCGTTCCTCGAGGCCACCTGGTATTCCCGCGTGGGCGATCCCGCCGACCCCGAGGACCGCGCGCGACTCGAGGCGCAGTCACCCCTTTTCAAGGTCGACCAGATCCAGAAGCCGCTCCTCATTGGCCAAGGGGCCAACGACCCGCGCGTCGTCCAGGCCGAGTCCGACCAGATCGTCGAGGTGATGGAGGAAAAGGGTCTCGCCGTGACCTACGCCCTCTTCCCCGACGAAGGGCACGGCTTCGCCCGGCCGGAAAATCGCCTCGCCTTTTACGCCATCGCGGAAAACTTCCTCGCGACCCAACTCGGCGGAGAAGCCCTCGACTTCGAGGGCCTTTTCGAGGGCTCCAGCCTTCACGTCCCGGCCGGCGCCGAGCACATTCCCGGCCTTCCCGCCGCCCTCGAAGACTTCGCCCCGGCGGTGCGACAATAAGTCGCGATGATGAAGAGTTGCTCCCCCACCACGGTGGGGCGGCGATCAAGGTGAGGCCGGTGACTGGGATGGCGGTGCATGCGCCGCCATCCATTTAACCTGCCCGTCGTTGCTGCGCAGACAGCTCCCGTCCGTCTCAGACCCACGCCGCGATCGCCGACCAATGGGTCGAGATGACGAGTGCCCAAATGATGGCGGCGTGGAGGAGGGAGAGAAAGACAGCCGCGCTCGCCATGTCCTTGGCGCGCTTGGCGTAGGGGTGCAGGTCGAGCGAAATGTAGTCCACGACCCACTCCACCGCGCTGTTCATGAGCTCCACGATGAGGACGAGGAAGACGCTCGAGACGAGCATGAAGGTCGCCGTCTGCCCGATGGGCATGAAGAGCGCAAGGGGCACGAGAAAGCAGGCGAGGACCAGCTCCTGGCGAAAGGCGGATTCGTGCTTGAGGGCCGACCCCATCCCTTCGAGGGAGTAGCCGGTCGCACGCAGGACGCGGCGAAAGCCGACACGCTTGTGCGGATTGGCGAGGGTCTCTTCGGGCGTTTGCAAAGGCATGGTGTCGTCGGGCGGAAAATGTGGGCGCAGCTGGCGCAAAAAACATGACATAGCGAGATCTGAGCCAACCACAAGAGCGCGGTCCACCGCGCCCGCCCGGCCCGGCCGCTCACTTTTGGCCCCCGAAGCGCATTTCGAGCACGAGCAGGCGGTGGTCGGAAGCAGCGCGCACGGCAGGCGTATCGATGATGCGCCCGCTTCCTTCAACCATCCGCTCCACCGCCGCCGGCGAAAGGAGAAAGAAGTCGATCTGACTGTAGACGCCTGCCCGGGGATAGAAGTGCGTCCACCGGTCCCCGCGCGGGTCCGTCATCGCGACAGGGCTCAGAAAGGGGCGCCGATTGATCTCCAGAAAGCGCGCCAGGGGCCGACTCGCCGGCCCGTCGTTGAAGTCGCCCCCCACGACGACGACACGGGCGGGATCTTCGCGCAGGACCGCCCGCACGGTCTCGCGGATCGCGGTCGCTTCGCGATTTCTCCGGTCGGCCGATTGCGGGTCTTCGGGGAAGTTGGTAAAGCGGCTCTTGAGGTGGAGGTTGAAGAGGTGCCAGCGTTCGCCCGCGGTCTCGAAGACGATTTCGAGCAGCCCGCGCTTCACCGGGATCTCCTCCCCTCGGTAGCGGATGGGCAGATGGGGATGCGGAACGATCGCGGTGAACGGCAGCCGGCTGAGGACAGCGAGG
>JBKHAU010000175.1:0-5947 GCA_046542725.1 Opitutales bacterium | reverse complement strand
GGCGGTGACCTCAAAGTGCGCGGTGAAGGCCGTGATGCCATTGCTCGCGAGGGCTTCGCGCTTGAGCGGAAAACCGATCATGCGGGGCGCCACGGACCCCTTCTCGTGGACCCGCTGGCGGGCTTCGGTATAGAAGCGCAGCTGGGCGCGCCAGCCGGCGGGGTCATCCACCTGCGCGGCTTCGAGAAAACGGCGCGCCTGCGTGAGGGTCTGCGCCACTTCACCGTCCTCGGTTCCGAGGGTGCCGAGGATGGGCGTGCCCTGGCGGTCGATGATGTAGAGGTAAGGCTGTTGCCGGGGCTCGAGACGGCCGAAGGTGCGCAGCCTGCGCTGTTCGCCGTAGCGGGCAAAGAGCCAGTCGAAGTTCTTGTCCTTCACCATCTTGTCATGCTCCGCACCATTGTGCCGCAAACCATGGAAGAAGAAGGCGATGTCCTCGGGAAAGTCCTCGGTCAGCGCGCGGGAGCCGTCGACCACCTCCTGGAACATGTCCCAGCCCGCGCTCGTGTTGTGCCAGCTCATGAAGAAGAGTCCGATAAATCGTGGCTCGGGGCGCCCCTCGAGGTCTGCCTCGACGATCTCCCCGTCGGAGAGCTGATGGGCGACTTCCGCGACTTCGGAGGTCGCTTCACCGGTCGCCTCGGACCAGCGGGGGGCCGGGGGCGGCAGCTTTTCGAGCGCGCGATAGACCTCCGCGCAGGTCTCCGGTGAAAGCTGGTCGAGGGGAACGAGCCGGCCGGTCTGGCGCGGTGTCTGGAAGATCGCGAGCGGCCCGACGAGGCCGGTGGGCTCACCCTTGAAGGTGTTGCCCGCAAGGTCACTCCACTCCTGGCGCGCGAAGCCGTCGACGGGGAGCAAGGAAAGCAGGAGGAAGGGGCAGAGGAGTCGCAGGGGGTATTTCATCGATGTGGGGGTTGATGGGGGAAACCCCGCTGATTTTTGCGTCGATTCGTCACAAATCAACAGTTTCCGCCCGCCGCCCCCCGGCAATCCGTCCGCCACAACAAAGCGGGCGCCCCGTCGAGAAACGGGGCGCCCGGTAAAGGCATTCGAAGGGTCCGCGACCTCAGCGCTGCGGAGACTCGAAATCGCTCTCGTCGCTCTCGAAGTTGAAATCGGAGTCGTCGAAGGAGAAGTCGTCGTGGTTCATCTCGGAATCGCGGATAACGCCGCTGGTGGAACCTCCCCCGCTCGCCTTCGAGACCGAGCCGGCACGTTTCGGGGCGCTCTTCGGGTGTTGCTCGAAGTCCTTCGGGAGATCGAAGTCGAAGTTGTCATCCGCTGGTGGATGGCCTCCGCGACCCGTCGCGGGAGCTTCCGATGCCCCACGGGAGGAAGCCCCGTCGACGAGGGCATTGAGTTCGCTCACGACCCGTTCGAGGTCCTTTGCTCCGTCATTCAGCTCGTTTGCGGCGGAGGCGGTTTCCTCGGCGCTCGAGGCGTTGGTCTGCACGACGCGGTCCATTTCGCTCACCGCCTTGTTGATCTGCTCGATCCCGTTGCTCTGCTCACCGCTGGCGGTGGCAATGTTCGAGATGAGGTCGCGCACTTCGTTGGTCTGGGCTGCAACGCGGGAAAAGGCTTCGTTGGTCCGGCCGAGCAGGCTCGAACCGACATCGATCTTCTGCACCGAGTTCTCGATCAGACCAGCAGTGTTGCGGGCCGCCTCGGCGGCGCGGATGGCGAGGTTGCGCACCTCATCCGCGACGACCGCGAAGCCGGCCCCGGCTTCGCCCGCGCGGGCCGCTTCGACCGCGGCGTTGAGCGCGAGCAGGTTCGTCTGAAAGGCAATCTCGTCGATCGTCTTGATGATCTTCTGGGTCTCCTTGGAACCGTCCGCGATCTGCGCCATGGAGGCGGTCAGCTCGTTCATCGCGCCGGTCGCCTCCTGCACCACCTCGGCGGTGGACTGCACCGTGCGGTTGGCGGTGGCGGCGTGCTCGGCGTTTTGGCGGGTCATCGAGGCCAGCTCTTCGAGGGAGGAGGAGGTTTCCTCGACCGAGGCGGCCTGCTCCGAGGACCCCTGCGCCAGTTCGTGGCTCGCCCCGCTCACCTGGCGGGAGGCGGTGTAGACCGAGCCGGAGGTCGCGTTCAGCTTCTTCACGAGGCCGCGGATGGCCGCGGTGATGGAGCGCACGCTGAAGATGGCGAGAATGATGGCCGTGACGACGGAGAACAGGGTGCCGATGATGGCGACGGTGCTGGCGAAAGAGAGGTGGCTCGCGTTGGCTTGGAAGCTCCTTCGGCACTCGACCGGCCGGAGGCCGCCATCGCGTTGGCGTTGTCGAGGACTGTTTCGGCAGAGCGGTCGCGGGCGAGCTTGAGAGTGTCCAGTTTGGTCCAGGCCGCGAGGTAGCTCGACATCGCTCCCTGGTAGTCCCTCGCCGCGCCCTCAATCGCGGCCAGGCTGGCCAGTTCGGTGTCTTCATCGACCATCTGGCGAAGGCCGTCGACGGCCGCGAAGACGGCATCGAAATCGTTGATCGCGCCCTGCAGCCCGTCCTTGTCGCGGGCGGCCTGGGAGCTGAAGTTGTCCGCATTGATCGCGTTCCCCTGGGCGAGGACGGCCGAGGCGGCCTCCACTTGGGCGAGGTTGCCGGTGATCGCTTTGTTCAGGGCCTCATTCTGGCTTTCGAGAAAGGACTTGATCGAGGCGGAAAAGAGACCGGCGCTCTCTTCCATGAGATTGCGGCTCTCCATCATCGCCATCACGTCCATGTCTTCCTCATCCGAAACCTGCGCATAGTAGGCCACGATGGCGGCATTGTAGCCGGAGGCAGAGGATCGGATGGAGGCGATCGACTGCTGCGCGGCGAGCTCCTCGGTCTGGTCGGCAAGTTTATCGGCATTGGCGAGGACGATTTCGAGCTCGGCGGTGGCGTCCTCGAAGAGCCCGTAGTTGTTTGAGGACTGGGCCTCAAAACTGAGGATACGCGCCTGCGTGCCGCGGTCCGAGATCTCCTGGGCGAGCGCGATGGCCGCCTGGGATTGGGCGACCTGGGTGTTGAGCGCCTCGATCTGGTCGTTCACAAAGGCTTCGCAGAAACGCACAAAGGCGGCCGAGGCGGCGTTCAGCGGATCCCCCTGCGCCACCATCTGGTTGATCGCCTCTTCGCTCTGGTCGAGCAACTGACCGTAGTTCTCCAACTGCCGGCGCGTCTCCCCGGCGAGTTCGCCGAACTGCTCTTGGTCATCCTCGAGGGCCACCTCTCGGGCTTCTTCGACGAGCTTGCGGACCCGCGCGAATTCCTCCCGGGCGATCGCCAGTTCGCTGCGGGCGAAGGTATTGCCGTATTCACCGGAGTGGAGAAACAGGGCCGACGCCGAACGCTCGACTTCCCCTCCCCGCTGCATCTCGGGCAGGAAGACCGAGTCCAGCTTCTCCACCTCCTTGCGGGCGTTCTGGGAACTGAGCACACTGGCCAGTCCAACAATGGAAGTGACGCCGATGACGACGGCGTATCCGAGGGCGATTCTGCGTCCGATTCTCATGTCGTTTCTGTTGCGGGGAATGGAGAGTTCCCCGCAGAACATCGGACCGCGGGAGCGCCTTTTTACCAAAAATCGAAGGATCGTCGCGCAATCGGGATTTCGCGCCCTTGGCCGGTTGACCTCAGCCCTCCCAGAGCCGCTTGAGGGCGGCGAGCTGATCGGCGGCGGGCGGGCGCCGGGGGGGAGCGGAGGATGCGGCGGGCTCCGACGGAGCCGCCGGCGCGGGGCGTGGGCGGGGCGCTGGGCGTGGGCTGCGGGAGCGGTCCTCGGCCCGGGCGCCCTCGCGCGCCGCGGCCACGAGGTCCTGCAGCACGCTCGGCGAGACGCGCTCACGCACCCCCAGCTCCTGGGCAAAGAGGGAGAGGCGAAACTCTTCCAGGGCCCAGCGGAGGGCATCGCGTCCCGGGCCCGGGCGCAGCTCCGCGAGGGCGCGCTCGAAGGGCCCCAACTCCTTCGCCCGCCGCTGGTCCTTCGCCGGGTCGCGCTGGGCCTTGAGCGCGCGGCGTCGGGAGGCCTCGAGCCAGCGCGGCACCTGCGGGAGGCGCGCAGGGGGCGTCTGCGAGAGGAAATGCACGGGCAGAAGACGTGAGAGGTCAGCCGCGATGATGCCATGCGGGTCGTCCACCGCCTGCAGCTCGCGGCGCTTGGCGATAATCTCCTCGAGCAGGTCGACGAAACGCGGGACCCACCCGCGAAAGCGGGCGCGGGCCTCTTCGCAGGCGGCCTCGAAGGCGGCGCGGGTGAGAGTCGGCGGCAGGCTGCCAGCGAGGACATGGGCGCGCAGATGCGCCTCCGCCTCGCGCTCGAGCGTCGGCAGTGGGAGGAAGCCGATGAAGCCGAGCTTGACGCGCTTGAGTTCCTTGTGGAGATCGCGCACGGCCCAGCCGAGCTCACGGCTGAGGGCGGCCTCGACGAGGCGCGGCACGCCCTCCGCGCTCGCCCGTCGGGCGGCCTCGGCACTCTCGAAAAGCCGTAGATCGACCGCCCCCTCGGAGGCCGCCGCGAGGCCCGGCCAGGCTCGCACGGGAATACCCGCGACCTCGCCGAGGACGCGTTCATGGGGCTGGTCGGGAAACGTCCACGCGCGCAGACCGGGGCGCTCATGGCGCTCCGCCGCCCTTTCCCAGAGCCGGGCGCGGGCCCGCGCCTGGGCCTCCGCGATGTCGCCCTGACCGGCCTCGACGGCGCGCACGCCCGCCTCGAGGGCGGACCAGTCGCGACCCTCGGCCACGACCCGGTCGTGCGCGTCGAGCACCTCGACACGGGGGAGGAGGTGCGCCGGGACGGACACCCCGTCCCACTCCTCCGGCCAGACGCGCACCCCGTAGAGTTCGGCCAAGAGAGAGGAGAGCTGGTCCCGCAGGGTGCCCTGCCCTGCCTGGACCCGTCCGGCGAGTTCCTCGGCCCGTTCCCCGAGGGGATGGAGGCGGCGGCGGGTCTCCTTCGGCAGGCCCTTGAGGAGGTGTCCCACGCGTTCCCGCACATAGCCCGGCACGGCCCAGTCGAGCGTCTCCGGGCCGAGCTTGGAAAAGGCCGCGAAGGGCACGCGCAAGGTCGCCCCGTCAGACTCCTCTCCGGGCTTGTAGGTGTAGTTGAGCGAGAGCGACACGCCCTCGATCTCGAGTTGCTCGGGAAAGGCGGTGAGGTCGCCGGGCAGGGCGCGGAGAAGGTCCGCGGACTGGAGGCGGAGGCGGTCCTGCTCCGCCGGTGACGCGCGCCGCCACCATTTCTCGAGATCGGAGAGGGAGCTGATGCCCTCCGGCAGACGCTCGCGATAGAAGCGCTCGAGGCGCTCGTCGAGTTGCCAGACCGAGGCCTCGCGCAGGCGCGTCTGTTGTTCCTCCACCTCGGCGCGGACCTGCTGGTTGGCCGCATACCACTCCGGAGCGGGATCGAGGCCGACCCCGACGAGCCCCCCGCGGATGAAGATGAGCCGCGCGTCCTCCGGGTCGATGCGGCCGTAGCCGACCCGGCGCGAGGACAGCTCGAGCCCATAGAGATGGCGCCGCTCGCGCACGACGACGCGCTGGGTCTTCGGATCGTAGGCCGGCTCGCCGTGGCTGACGGTGAGGAGGTGCGCCCCGAGGTCCTCGATCCAGCCGACCTCGACCGCGGCGACGACGCGGGCAAAGAGCCGGCTCGTCTCCATCCATTCGGCACAGACCACCCAGGGCGGGGTGCGCTTGCCGCTCACCATGGAAGGGGCCTGTTTACCCTTGAGCTTTTTGCGCTCCTGCTTCGCGGCGGACTTGTCGAAGACGGCCGAGCCCGGATGAAGCATGACCTGCCGCTGGCGCGTGGCGCGGTAGTGGTTGCCCGCCTCGCGCTGCGCGACGTTGCCAAGGAGTCCGGAGAGGATCGCGCGATGCACCTGAAAATACTCCGCCGGCGAGCGGTTCGGCCGATAGTCCTCCAGATCCTGCATGACGCGCTGCAACTGCCGATGCACGTCCAT
>JBKHAU010000174.1:0-5960 GCA_046542725.1 Opitutales bacterium | reverse complement strand
CCCTCGCCGAGCGCATCGAGGCGATCGAGAAGGAGGCGCATCACGATTTCCAGCTCGTCTTCTACGTCTCGACCCCGCCCTCGGCCTTTACCGACATTGTCGTCAATCTTGGGGACAGTGGCCTCGCCGCCCACCGCGCCAACGGTCGCCGGGCCAAGATCATCATCGAAAAGCCCTTTGGCCACGACCTCGAATCCGCCCGCCAGCTCAACCGCACCCTCCTGCGGCACTTCGAGGAGACACAGGTGTATCGGATCGATCACTACCTCGGGAAGGAGACGGTGCAGAACCTCCTCGTGGCGCGTTTTGCCAACGCCATCTTCGAGCCGATCTGGAACCGCGAATACGTCGATCACGTCCAGATCACGGTGGGCGAGTCGGGCGGGGTGGGCAGTCGCGGGGGCTACTATGACCGCTCCGGAGCGCTCCGCGACATGCTGCAGAACCACACCATGCAGCTCCTCGCCCTCATCGCCATGGAGTCGCCCGTCTCCCTCGACCCCGAATCCATCCGTGATGAGAAGGTGAAGGTCCTGAAGGGCGTGCAACCGGTCAACCTGAGCAATGACGAGACCGCCGACGTCGTCCGCGCGCGCTACACCGAAGGGCTGCAGGATGGTGAGAAGGTGCCCGGCTACCTCCAGGAGAAGAACATCCCGGCGGACTCGGCGACGGAGACCTACGCCGCCCTCTGCCTGAAGATCAGCAACTGGCGGTGGCAGGGCGTGCCCTTCTACATGCGCTCGGGCAAGCGCCTTGCGCGGCGCGTCTCGGAGATAGCGATCCAGTTCAAGCGTCCCCCCGGCATCCTCTTCAGCGGGAGCAAGCAGTTCGACATCACCTCGAACCAGCTCGTCATCCAGGTCCAACCCGACGAGGGCATGACCCTCCTGACGAACTCCAAGATCCCCGGCCTCGAGACCCGCACGCAGCCGGTCAAGATGCACTTCCGCTATGCCACGACCTTTGGCTCGAACACTCCCGAGGCCTACGAGCGGCTGATCCTCGACTGCATGGTCGGGGACTCCACGCTTTTCATCCGCGGGGATGAGACCGAGGCGTCATGGAAAATCATTACGCCTATTCTGGAGCATTGGGCGGAGTGCGGTGAGCACGGCCTCGCGGAGTATCCCGCGGGCAGCTGGGGGCCGCTTGCGGCCGACCGCATGCTCTGGCGCAACCAGCACGAGTGGCGCCGCATCGGGGTCTCCTGAAGGGCGGCGAGGAAGGCAGGCCATATGTCGCAGATTTTGAATACACTACCCGGCGTCGCGATGAGCGTGCGCGAGGTGACGCGCATGGTTGGCTCGATGTGGGACGACCTCGCGTCGACCAGCGAGCAGCATCCGCTCTCGGAATTTCGCGCCTCGCAGATGAACGTCGTGCTGCATCTTGGAGCGGACACCGAGGCGGGGGAAGCGAACGAACGCTTCAGCCAGGCGGTGGCCTTTGCGCAGGACTACCCCTGCCGCCTGATCGTGCTTGTCGAGACGGAGGAGGAAGACGACGCAAAACTCCGTGGCAAGCTCTTCAGCCAGTGCTACCTCGGGCAGAACCTGCGCGACCTTTGCTGCTGTGAGGCGCTCATGCTGAGCTATCCGCGAGGCCTCGCCGAGCTCGTGGCCAACCAGGCTTCGCTCTGGCTCGAGTCAGACCTGCCGGTCTACTATTGGCTCCATCGCGTCGACCCCGCGCTGCTCGAAGGCGCTTTTGGCAGCGTGCTCAAACAGGCCCGCCGCGTCGTCCATGACCGCGGCGTGGACGGTGCCGCTTACGAAGGGCTCGAAGTGGTGTCGGCCGAGCGTCGCCGTGACTTCGCCTTTGCCCGCATCCTCGGGCAGCGTCAGACGATCGGGCAGATGATCAGTGCCTTCCCTCCGGCAGAGATCGTGGACGGGTTGCGGCACGTCGAGCTGAGGTTCGCGCCCGGCTATCGCGGGGAGGCCGAGCAGCTGCGCGATTGGATCCGGGAGGCGCTGGACGACTGCCTTCGAGTGGCCGACCGCGAGGGCGCGATCGGTTCCTCCTTCGAGGCGCTGGACGCCGCGGATGAACGCACCGTGGCGATGGAGTGGTCCTACGCCAACCACGACCATGGCGTGCGCTGGGACTTCACGGCCGGGACCAAGACGGGTCACTTCCGCGCCTCCCTTCCCTCGGGCACGGTCGAGCAACCCGTTCACATCGAGCCTCTCACCGGTGCCAAGGTCCTGGCCGAGGCGTTCTTTTTTGGCTGAGCGGGCGCGTGGGCCGGACGCTTCCTACTCGGGGCGGAAAAACGCGAAGTTGGCCGAACCGGGTAGGCCGACCTTGTGCGGACGGACGACGGTGAGGCCGACTTTCGCCCCCATCCAGCGACCCTCGCGGGCCTGAAACGGGGGGCCGATCGGCAGGTAGTCCGCGCCATCGAGGCTGTAGGCGAACTGGCAGAGGCCGCCCTCCGCGAGCTCCACCCGCAGCCAGGCTCCAGGTGTGTCGAGACGAGCGCTCGCACGCTCCTCCTCCGGGCGCGCGACCGCCTCTTCGCAGACGTCGCCTTGATCGGCGATCTACAGGGGGCAGCCCGGAGGGCGTGGAAGAGGACCTTGCAGAAAAAGAGGGGAGCCGAAGACGGCCGCAAGGTGGTTTCACTGGCATGAACCCAACAACGGTTGGCCGTTGGCTAAGGCTCAACTTCCCGCGGGCGGTCCGCTTTCGGTGGACCGCGTGGCGCGGCACGGCAGGGGATGGCCTCACGGTTGGAGCGCGTGGCTGACCGCCTCTTCTCCGCGATTGCAGGAGAAGGGTGAAGACGGCCTACTGCGGCGCATGAAGCATCGTTTTCTAGCCGGCATGGGATTGACGGCGGCCGTCCTGACGGGCTGTGCAACGGGGCCGGAGAGGCCGGAGGCAGCGCCCTCGACCGCCTCCCTTGCGCCCCACGACTCCCTGCTCGGCACGCTCTGGGTACAGAGTGCGGCGGAGTATGCCGCCCTCTGCGAGCAGGCCTACGCGGCCGCCACGACGCGGCTCGACGAGGCCCTGGCCGATCCGACCTGGACGGCTGCGACGGAACAAGGAGGGCGGGACCTCGCCGACCTTCCACCGGCCATCGTTGTCGACGTCGACGAGACCGTGCTGGACAACGCGCCTTATCAGGCGCGCCTCATCGCGGAGGGCGGATCGTACGATGCGGCGACGTGGGCGAGCTGGGTGGAGGAGGCGCAGGCCGAGCCGGTCCCGGGAGCGCTGGCCTTTCTGCAGGCGGCGGCGGAGCGGGGCGTGACGGTTTTTTACCTGACCAACCGTGCGGCGGGACTGGAGGCGGCGACGCGGGAGAACCTCGCGGCCCTCGGGTTTCCCCTCGCGGACGGGGTCGACGTGCTCCTTCTCGAGGGCGAGCGGCCCGACTGGACCTCGGCGAAGACCGCGCGGCGCGCACACGTCGCGCAGGACCACCGCGTGCTCTTCCTCTGCGGGGATGATCTCAACGATTTCACGAGCGGCTACAAGATTGACGATCCGGCCCTGCGTCGGGCCCTCGTGGCGGAGCATGCAGGGCGCTTTGGCCGGGAGTGGATCCTCTTGCCCAACCCGGTCTACGGCTCCTGGGAGGCGAGCCTCTACGCGCGCGACTACGCCCTCGATCCGGCCGAGCGGCGCGAGCGCATGCATCGCCACCTCCGCCTCGAGCGCTAGGCGTCGAACGCCGCGGGGGGCTACGCGCGGACTGCTTCGGGCACGAGTTCCTCGAGGCGTTGGCCGCTCTTGCGTTCGCTCAGGCGGAGCAGCCCGGGAATGTCGCAGATGAGGCCGATGTGACCGTTGGCGAGGACGGTGGCGCCGGAAAAGGCGTCGACCTGCTGGCCCAGCCAGCCGAGCGTCTTGAGCACGGTCTGGTATTGGCCGATCACCTCATCGACGACGAGGCCGAGACGCTGGTTCTCCAATTCGACGACGACGACCTTTTCCAGCTCGGGGGTGGGTGAGTCGTAGTCGAAGAGTTCGCGGAGGTGGAGGTAGGGGAGGGGCTCGTCGCGGAGTTCGACGAGGGGGCGGCCGTTGTAGCGGCGTCGCTGCTCGGCGGTGAGATTGATCGTCTCGCGGGCAGCACTCAGGGGGATGACATAGCGGTCCTCTCCGATGCGCACGAGCAGCCCGTCGATGATTGCGAGGGTGAGGGGAACGGAGAGGTGGATCGTCGTCCCTTGGCCGAGAACGCTCTCGAGCTGAATGGAGCCGCGGAGGAGTTCGAGCTGGCGCTTCACGACATCCAGCCCGACCCCGCGGCCGGAGAGTTCGGAGACCGCTTCGGCGGTCGAGAAGCCGGGGTGGAAGACGAGTTGCTGGAGCTCCGCGGGGGAGAGCGAGGCATGCGGCTCGAGGATGCCGCGGGCGATGGCCTTGGCGCGGATCTTTTCCGGGTCGATGCCGCGGCCATCATCCCGTACCGTGAGGCAGACGCGGTCGCCCCGTTGCTCGGCCGCGAGGTGAAGGGAGGCGACGGGGGACTTGCCCGCGAGGACGCGCTCGGCGGCTGTCTCGAGGCCGTGGTCGAGCGAGTTGCGCACGAGATGCACGAGGGGATCGCGGAGTTGCTCGAGGACGGTTTTGTCCATCGCCGTGTCGCCACCCTCAATGGTTAGCCTGACCTCCTTGCCGAGGTCGCGGGAGAGGTCGCGGGTGAGGCGGTGGAACTTGTTGAACGTGTCCCCGATGGGCATCGTGCGCAGGTCGAGGACGACATCGCGCAGGTTGACGGTAAGGCGCTGGAGGGCCTCGGAGGCATTGCCCAGTTCGTCGGGCACTGCCTCGAGGGTATCGCAGGCGTTGGTCACCTGGGAACGGAGGATGACGAGTTCGCCCACCATGTCGACGAGGCGGTCGAGCTTCTCGGCCGCCACCCGCATCGTTTCACCGGCAGAGGTGGCGGCTGGACGAAGCGGTGGCGGGGGCTCCGCGGGCTCATCGATGCGCGACGTGGCGGCGGGGCTGGCAGTGGTTGCGGTGGGGGGAGCGAGGGCCTCGATCTCGAGGTCACACTCGTCCTCGACGAACATGAAGACATCGCGCAGGGCGTTGGCGCCGGCGGAGGTTTCGAGCGTGACGCTCCAGGCGACATGGCAGGCCTCGGGGTCGAAGTCCTCATCCCCGAGGGGGAGGGCCGACAGGTCGGTCTCGACGGACCAACTGGTGGCGAGTTCGCGCAACTCCTCGAGGAGGGGCCGCGGGTCGTGTCCGAAACGGAAGAAATCTGGCTGAGGCGCAAAGCGCACGCGGAAGCGCGCTGCCGCGTCCGCGACGTCTCTTTGCGGGATCGGTTTCTGCGCTTGGCCCTGGGCTGGCTCTTCCGGCAGGTAGGCGAGGAAACGGCAGAGGATGGGCTCGGCCCCGGCAAGGATCTCTTCGGCGAGATCGGGGGAGGCATGGATGTGTCGCCCAATGATGTCGCGCAGCTCGAGGGTGAGGTCGATGAGAGGGGCGTCGACCACCACCTCGCCCTCACGCGCGAGACTGAAGACATCCTCGATGCGATGGAGAAAGGCCGACAGGGAGGTGAACCCGCTGGTCGCGCCGGAGCCTTTCAGGGTGTGGAGAGCACGGAACGTGCGATGGAGCTGCTCGGCATCGTCGACCAGACCTACGGCGACAAGGTCGAGAGCACCAGCTGGTCGGCCGTCAAGGCGCTCTTTCTGTAGGCCGCGAGCCGGCCGCGGCACCGCGACCGCCCGACCAACGACACCGGCCGACGCCGGCGATGACCGCGGCGTCGGCCGGTTTTGTCTGCAGAGCGGAAATCTGCGCAACGTTGCGCAGATTTCGCACATTTGCTCAAGGCCGAACTACCGGACCAGGACCATCGACTGCTGGTCTGATCCGTCGGTCGTCCGCACCCGCGCCTGGTAGACGCCCGAGCTGGCCGGGGCGCCGTCCTGGTTGCGGCCGTCCCAGTGCACGCGGTGCAGACCGGCCGGCGCCTC
>JBKHAU010000173.1:0-6037 GCA_046542725.1 Opitutales bacterium | reverse complement strand
CAGCACTGGGCGGACCGAGACCGCCTCGCGACCGAGCGTCGCAAGACTGGCGACGCCATTCTTGCCGCCGTCCAAAACGCTACGGACAACGCTTTCAAGGTGGCCAACGCCTCCACGACGGAGAGTGCCAGCGCCCTCGCTCGCGCCACCAGTCTCCTCCTTGGCGGGCTCGTCGTCGTGGTCGCACTGGGCGCCCTCCTCGCCTGGCTCATCACCCGTGGCATCGTACGCCCCGTTGGGGTCCTTGTGAAGAGCCTCACCGAGATCGCCAAGGGCGACCTCAGCGTGCGCGTCCCGGTTGATTCGAAAGACGAGATCGGGGAGCTGGGCGCCGTCGCCAACGAGATGGCCGAGGCCCTCGAGTCCCGCGCCGAACTCGCCAGCCAGATCGGACAGGGCGACCTGCGCCAGGAGGTCCGCCTGACCTCCCCCAAGGATGTCCTCGGCAAGGCCCTTCAGGAGATGGTGCAGAACCTCAGCGAGATCGTCGGCTCGGTCAGCGGCTCGGCCTCCACTGTCGCGGCCGGGAGCGAGCAGATCAACAGCTCCTCGCAGGATATTTCCAACGGTGCCTCCGAGCAGGCCGCCTCGGTCGAAGAAGTGGCCGCTTCCATGGAAGAGGCCACCGCGAACATCCGCAGCAGCAGCGACAACGCCCGCGAGACCGACAAGATCTCGACCAAGGCGGCGCAGGATGCGCTCGAGGCCGGCGAGTCGGTCGAGCAGACGGTGGCCGCGATGAAGGACATCGCGCAGAAAACCTCGATCATCGAGGAGATCGCCCGCCAGACTGATTTGCTTGCCCTCAACGCCGCCATCGAGGCGGCCCGCGCGGGCGAACACGGCAAGGGCTTCGCGGTCGTCGCCTCGGAAGTGCGCAAGCTCGCCGAACGCTCCCAGAAAGCCGCCGGTGAAATCGGTCACCTCTCCACCTCGAGTGTCGAGATCGCGGAGAGCGCGGGCAATATGCTGCGCAAGCTCGTCCCCGACATTCGCCGCACGGCTGACCTCGTGAAGGAAATCTCCGTCGCGAGCGAAGAGCAGGGCCGCGGGGCCGAGCAGATCAACCAGGCCATCCAGGACCTCGACAAGATCATCCAGAACAACGCCGCTGCGGCCGAAGAGATGACCGCCAGCGCGGCC
Source organism: Opitutales bacterium (assembly GCA_046542725.1). GTDB lineage: Bacteria > Verrucomicrobiota > Verrucomicrobiia > Opitutales > Oceanipulchritudinaceae > CAWVVV01. Next base: position 4,894 of record JBKHAU010000173.1, on the reverse strand, counting down.
GAGCTCTCCAGCCAGGGCGTGGCCCTGCAGCAGGCCATCAGCTTCTTCCAGGTGAAAAACGGTGGCAAGATGAAGACCGGCGGGACCGAATTCTTCACCGCCAACAACGGCGGCGGCGGCGCCACCCTGTCCGCGCCGAAGCGCAGCCAGCGCCCCGGGACGATCAAGTCGCCCCATCGCGGCACCGCCAACATCGACCTCGATCTCGACGATGACTTCTCGTCCTTCGACGACAACTTCAAGTCGTGATCCTTCGTCACCTTCGCCCGAAAGCACCATGACCACCGCCACGATCAACGACACCGCCCGCTACCTCACCTTCCGCCTTGGAGACGAGCTCTTCGCGATCAACGTCTTCAAGGCGCGGGAGGTCCTCGACGTGACCCACATCACCCGCGTCCCCACCGCCCCCGATTACATGCGCGGGGTGGTCAACGTACGCGGCAGTTCCATCCCCGTCGTCGACCTGCGCAAGCGCTTTGGCCTGCCCCCCGTGGCGGACTCGAAGCACACCCGCATCATCGTGATGGACCTCGAGATGGACGACTCGCACCTCATCCTCGGGGGCCTCGCCGACTCCGTCCACGAGGTCATCGAACTCGAAGCCAGCGAGATCAACGACCCGCCCACCATCGGGATGCGTTGGCGCACCGACCTGATCCTCGGGATGGGCCGGCGCGACGACCAGTTCATCATCATCCTCGATATCGAAAAGATCCTCTCCGAAGGCGAGGCCCGCACCCTCGCCGCCGACGAGGCGGCTACCCCGGTCGGCGCGGGAGAAGAAGACTGAGCGAGTTGCCCCCCACGCACCCGAGCGCCCCCTCGCTTCGCCCATGAAAGCCATCCTCGTCATCGACGACTTCGCCACCGCACGTCTCTATCACGCCTCGCTCCTGCGCCAGCTGGGGCATGAGGCCGTAGAGGCGGGCGATGGGGAGGAGGCCCTCGCCCTCACCCGTAACCGCGTCTTCGACCTCATCCTCCTCGACCTACTCATGCCCAGGCTGACGGGTGCTCAGTTCCTCCAGCGACTGCGCGGGGATCCGCGCTACACCAGCGTGCCAGTGTTGGCGGTGACCTCGGAGAAGGCGGCCGCCGCCGACTCCACCCTGGACGCGCTGGGGGTCTCAAAAATACTCGTCAAGCCGGTCCTCCCGGCGGACCTGCGGCGAGCCGTGACGCAGCATTTGCCAGCTCTCTCGCTCTGATGTCCGCGCGCCTTCTCCGCCTCACTCCCCGCGCGCTCCTCGAGGCCCCCCTGCGCCTCGCCGGAGAACTGCGTCGCGGGCGGCGCCTGAGCCGGCGGGAATGGCGCCGCCGGACGGCCGAGCTCACCGCCGCGGCCCGACCTCTGCGCGCCTTTTCCGCTCTCAGCGACCGCGAGTTTGCCCAGCTCGCGAGCGTCCTAGGCGACTATCAGGGCGGCGTTTCCACCCTTCTCGACTCGGTCCGCACCTTCGAAGAGCTCTTCGATGAAACGGCCGAGGACAACGCCCTGCGCTGCGCCGTCGAATTGGGCAAACACGCCATCGAACTCGTTCACTCGAGCATCGGCGTGGCTTCCAACCTGCAGGACCAGTTCGAGCGGGTCGCCTCCCGCCTCGATGAGGCCCTCGTCGCGCGGAAGGAGTTCGAGGGCAACATGATCGTCTTTCGCAGCCTGGCCGTCTCTTTTCGCATTGAGGCCGTGCGCTGCGACTCCGAGCACCGCAGCATCTTCACCGCCGTGGCGGATGACTTCGCGAATCTAGAACAACAGGTGGCCCAGACCACGAGTTCCGCTTTCGCCGAGATCGAGCGCCTAACCAGCACCACACGGAACGCCGCCGTGAGTAGTGAGGACGACTTCCGCCACCGCGCCAGCATCCAGCGCGTGGAACGGTTGCGCACCGACATCACCCGCATGGAAGGAGCGATCCGGCCGTGTGGAGAGCAGGCCCGCGCCGCCGCCGGCCTCATCACCGATGTCCCCACCGCGATGCAGGCCATCGTGCAGGACCTCCAGTTTCAGGACATCGTGCGCCAGAAGCTCGAGCACGTGGAAGAAGGCCTCGCCGCCCTCCACGACCCCAGCAACCGCTCCTTTGCGCTCTTCCTGCGGGTCTCTCACCTCCAGTCTTCCCAACTGGCCAAAGCCCGTCAACAGATCGAGGCCGCCGGTCAGAGCCTGCTCACGAGCGTGAGCCGCCTCGAGGCCCAAGGTCAGGAGACCGAAACGCACCTCCGCCAACTGGAGCAAAGCGTCCTCCATGAGCTCGGCAGCCGCGAGTTCGCCAGCTCGTTCGCGACCGACCTCGAGCATCTCACCGAAGTGGCCCGTTCGACCGAAGAGACCCACGAGCGCATCACCGCACAGGTCGATCAGGTCGAGCGCATCATCACCTTTTTCACGCGTGAGATCGCAACCCAGCAGCACCAGGTTCGGCTCACCGCCCTCAACGCCCAGATCGCCGCCGCCCGGCTCGAGAACGGCGGGGCCCTCGAGCGCCTCGCCCAGGAGACCAGTCGGGTTGCGCGGACCAACGCCCACGTCACCGACTCCCTCCGCACCAAACTCGAAGAGACCCTCGCCATCCTCCGCGAGGTGCGCCTCGAGGCAGCCCGTTCGCTCGAGCTCCTCTCCGCCGAAAAGTCTGCCCTCGAGGAGCGCGCGGCGGTCATCGGGGAGCAGATCTGCGCCTTCGCGAACAAGATCGAGAGCGACACGGGCTCCGTCATGGAGGACTTCCATCACGCCCATCGCGCCCTCCAGCAACTGCGCGAGGGGCTGACCTTCCCCACCCACCTGGAAGCCGCCTTCGCACCTCTCGAGACCGTCCTGGCGGCCCATGCCGTCACCGCCCTCGACGAGGCCGACGAGCGCCGCCTCGCCCGCTGTGCCCGGACCCAGACGCTCCTTCGCGGCCATGCCGAACGCTACACGATGGAGGACGAGCGCGCGACCCACGCCGCCGCTCTTCTGCCTGCAGCGGTTCTCCCCGCAACCGATTTAGACAGCACCGACCAACCACCTCGCGGCCCCCCTCCGGCCGCTTCCCCGACCGAACCCGACGACGATGACGGCATCGAACTTTTCTGATCCCCCTTCCGCGCCCGCCTGCAATCCGCCGGCGGCCTCTGGCCTCTCTCTCGATACCGCCTTTCGCAAGGTCGCCGAAACCTCCGCCTCCAGCATCGTCGTGACCGACGCGGCTGGTCGCATCCTCTACGTCAACCCGGCGTGCGAACGGACGACCGGGTACACCCTCGCCGAACTGCGGGGCAAAAACCCTCGGATCTTCAACGCCCGCACCCAGCCCGCCAAGGTCTACGAAGAGATCTGGCAGACGATCACCGCGGGCAGGGAGTGGACCGGCCTGATGCACAACCGTCGCAAGGACGGGTCGCTTTACTGGGAACAGGCCACCATTTCCCCTCTCCCCGCGAGCGAGACGTCCCCCGCGCGCTACGTGGGCGTGAAGGAAGATATCAGCCGCCTGCGCGAGGCCGAAGCGCAGAATCGATGGCTCGGGACCCTTGTCCAGCACACCCCCGAGATCTGCGCCGTCCGCGACCTGCACGGTCGCCTCCTCGCCGTCAACGATGCCTATATCCGTTTCAGCGGCCTGTCGGACCGCGCCTCCATCCTCGGCCGAACAGATCTCGAGGTCCTCCGGAAGGTCGGGGTGAGCGCGCAGTCCACCTGCTGGATGCGCTTTGCCGAAGGGCTCGCGATCGCGAGTACCCTTCCCCCAGGTCAAAGCCACACGATCGAGAACACGCGCGAAAAAGGCCCTGGCGCGCCTCAGGTACACACCGTTACTTTTCTCCCCATCTACGGGCCCAGTGGCGAGCTCGTCGCGACGGCTGCGATCGCGCAGGACGTCACCGCCGAGCGGGCACGCGAACAGGCCCTTCAGGTCGCGCTTCAGCAGGCCGAGGAGGCCAGCCGCACGAAGTCGGTCTTTCTCGGCACCGTGAGCCATGAGCTCCGCACCCCGCTCAACGCCATCATCGGGGTGTCCGCCACGCTCGCCGAAGAGGCGCATCTCGGTCCCGATACCCGCCGCTCCGTCGAGTGGATCCAGCACAGCGGCGAGTTGCTCCTCGCGCAAATCGAGGGCCTGCTCCAATACGCCCGCCTGGAGGCAGGGGAAGCCCGTATAGAAAGGCAGGTCTTCGACCTCCTGCCCTGCCTCGGCGAGGGTCTGCGCTTCCACCTCGAGGGAGCGCGGAAGCGCGGCCTCGCCCTCACCTACGCTTTTGATCCGAACCTTCCCGCGAGGGTCCGGGGCGACGCCGAGAAATTGCGCCGCATCCTCGACAACCTCCTTTCAAACGCTGTCAAGTTCACCGATCGCGGGTCGGTCCACCTCGTCGCCTCCCGCCAGCGCGCACACGACGGCGACCGCCTCGCCCTCGAGGTCACCGACACCGGCATCGGCATCGCGGAGGACGTCCTCGAGCGAATTTTCCTGCCCTTTTACCAGGTCGACGGGAGTGACACCCGCCGGCATGGCGGGTCGGGCTTGGGCCTCGCTATCGCGAAAAGCCTGGTCAAAGCCCTCGGGGGCACCCTCGAGGTGCAGAGCAGGCCCGGCGAAGGCAGCACCTTTCGCCTCACCCTGCCGCTCCACGCCGATGGGCACGGCCACCTCTATGAGCCGCTGCAGATCGAGGCGTTGAGAGGGCAGACGGTCCGCCTGCTTGTCCCGCAGGATGAAGAGCGGCGGCTCCTCGAGGCCTTTTTCGCCGCTTCCGGCGCCAACCTCGAATACCTCACGGTCGAGGATCTCGAGCCCACCGAACGGGCGGTCTGCCCGGCCGCCCTCACGGTGGTCGACTACCGCCCGCTCGAAGCGCTGCCCGCCCGCATCCTCGTCGCCCTCGAACGCACCAAGCGCCCCCTGCT
>JBKHAU010000172.1:0-6054 GCA_046542725.1 Opitutales bacterium | reverse complement strand
CACGAGGGGAGCGGCGTTGGGCATCGAATAAAAGGCCCGGGCGCGGAGGAAGCGGGCGCTCGAGCTGCTTGGGAAGCGCAAACGGTACTGCAGAAAACGCCCGCGCGGGCTCGCGATGAAGCCTTCCTCGAGGGAAGCCCAGTCGCTCCACGTCGAGTCCGGTTCATCGGTCAGGCCGCTGCGGGTTTCGACGTGCAGTTCGCCTTCGGCCGAGAGCTGGGTTTCCAGCCGGCCCCAACCCACTGGCTGGCGGGCATCGAGGACCTGCGACACGAAGGAACTCTCCGCGGATTGCTCGCCGCCCAAGCGGTAGAGCACCGCGGGATTGCTCGTAAAGATGTAGTAGCTGCCGTCGGGACCCGCCTGGATCGCGCTCACCTGTCCCCCACGCGGCATTTGCTGGAGCAGTTCCCACTCGCTGCGAGAAGTGAAGCCATAGAGTTTGCCGTCGTTGTTGAAACCGAGCAACCAGTGGTCCCCGCCGATGGGGGCGAGCGAAAAGATGCCGCCCTCGGTCGAGCGCCATTCGGGCCGGGCGATGCCATTGGCGTCGAGTCGGACGAGGTAGCCCTCGCCACCGCTGCGGTTGAGCGAGTTGCCCCCCGCGTTGCTGCTCCCGCCGCCGTCGGAGCCGGAAACGACAAAGGGCGGCAACTCGTTCGGATCGTTTGTGCTGCTCGAAGAAGAAGAAGAGCCCCCACTCCCGCGGTCGGAATAGGTCGCGATGAGGAGGGAGTCGTCGGCCGCCAGGCCAAGCGCGCGGATCTCTTTCTCGTTGGCCTTGAAAAGGGCCTGTGCCTCGCCGTCGTCCCGCACGGCGTAGACGATGCCCCGGGGACTGCTGCCGAGGAGCCATTCCTCGCCGCGGCGCACGAGGGCGGTGAGTTGCTCGTCCTTGGCCGCAAAGACGATCTCGGCCGAGGGCTCGGTGTCCTCCGCTTCGCCGGCATCGAGCGGGAGGCGCAGGAGCTGGGCGGGCATGCCGGTCGTCATCCAGAGAGCACCGTCGTGGATCGCGAGGTCCCAGACGTAGACCGCCTCGGGATCAAAATACAACTCGGGCTTGCCGCCTGCCACCGGGAGCCGAAAGACCGCCCCGTTGGGCGAAGTGGCGACGAAGAGATTGCCTTCGCCATCTCGCGCCAGCCCTCGGACAATGAGCGCATCGGGCGAAAAAAGAACGGTCGACTCCCCCTCGGGCGAGATCCGCAGGACCTTCCCCTCGTTGCCCGTCCCGACGATGAAGTTGCCTTCTCCGTCCGGGATCACCTTCCACACCGTCGGCTCGCTCAGGCGGGCGACTTCCTCGAGCGCGGGGGCCGTGCCCAACTCGCCGGAGCGGCTGAGGGAGGCGTTGTCCAAATCGCCCTTGAAGAAGCTGCTGTAGCCTTCATCGACGAGCACACCGGTCTGTACGGCGGAGAGAAACGGGGCGGCGCCGAGCGCCGCGAGAAGCGGGAGAATCCGTTGATCCATCAATAAAAATCCAGGAAGAAGGGGAGAAAGCGGGGGGCCGGGGAGGCTAGCGCATGCGCAGGGTGCGACGGTTCTGGCCGGAGAAAACGCCGTCCACCGACGCACGGGTTTCCCAGCGCACGTGGCGGCCACCGGAAGCGACGATGAAGTCGGTCGCCTCTCCGCTGAGGGTGGCCGCGATCGAGGGCGGAAGACCGGGCAGACTTTGGCCGTCGACCTCCGGGGCGTTCTCCGCGGCCGTGAGGAAGGCATACACATAGCCCTCGGGCCGCTGTTCCCGCCACCGCGCGAGCAGATCCCGCACGTCGTTCGCACTGCGGCGGGAGGCGGCGAGGACTTCGTTCGCCCCGGCGGCGTCGGTGATGACGAGCTCGATCTCCTGTCCGCTGGCGAGGTCGTCCGGGATCGGGACCTCGAGTTCGAGGCGGTGATCGATTCCACGGTAGTCCTGCAGATGCAGCGTCACCGGAAGGAGGCTGCCCGGCCGCGGCCGCGCGTCCCCCACCTGGACTTGGCGGAGGACGGTGGAGGCAACACCGGAGACCGCCTCGAGGCTCATTTCCACGGAGGTCACCGCGAGCGGCTCGAAGGGGTTGTTGATCACCTCCCCGAGCCGGGCGTAGGTGTCGAGGGCGAGCTGAAGGCCAGCTTGCGCGCCGGTGCTGCGGGTCTCCCAGGCGAGCTCTTCGCCGCCGGCGAGCTGGATACGGCCGGCGAGTCGCATCGACTGCTCGGCCTCGGCAAAGATCGATTCGCTCGTGCTCTGCAGCACGCTCATCGCGGTGAGGAGAGGCAAGTACTCGGGGTGCGGCCAGAGTTCGGCTTCGTAGTTTACCGGCTCACGCGCATTGGGCTGCACCGCCAGCTGGAGACTCGTCATGCGCGGAACCTCGCCGAGTTCGCCCGCGATGCCGGTGAGACGGTCCTGATAGAGGCGGCCCGCGGGCGGGCCGATGTTCGAGAGCTTGAACGAGCTGCGCAGGTTGCGCACGACCGTGATGACATCGGCCCCGGCGAGCGGAAGCTCGATCGGCCCGGCCTGCATGAAAGGGTGGCCGAAGGCGAGCAGCCGCTGACCGTCCGTCCAGGTGATCGTGCCGGTGGCGGCGGCGCTGAAGTCGCCCTGCATGAGCACGCCCGCGACCGGGGCGCCCGGCCGCAGGTTGAGCTCGATGGCCTCCGCGCTTCCCTGAGGCGAGGCCGAGGGCGAGAATCCCAGCGCGACCAGCTCGTCGCGAAAGGCCGCGATGGTGCGCTCGCTGAACCCACCGAGCATGAGCGGCGCGGGGACCGCTTCGAGGCGCGCCTGCCCCGGCCCATCGGCCGAGGAGGCGGCCTTGACGAAGGGACGCGACCGACCGCCGACGCTGGCCACCTCACGCTCCGGCGCCGCTTCGGGAAGGTCAAAAATCTCCAGCATGCGCTCGATCGGGGTGATGCCGATGACCGCCTGCTCCTTGGGCCAGAGGTAGCCGTAGGCGTAGGCTCCGACAATGCGCCCGTCGATATAGACCGGGCTTCCACTCATGCCCGCGACAGGGCCGCTGAGGATGTGTTCGGGGTCGAGGGCCTCGGCCATGATGACGGGTTGACCCGGCCCCGCAAAGTGCTCCACGACGCCAAGGATGCGAAGGTTGAACTCGCGGATCTCCTCCCCCTCCACAACCGTGCGCCAGACGCCTTCCTGGCCCACACGCACCTCCGCGAGCGGATAGATCTCGCTCTCCTCGGCAAGCGCCGGAGCACTGCCAAGAGCCGCTCCCGCCGTCGCCACGAAGCCGCCGAAGAGCAGCCGAAACATTCCCGTTGTTGATCTCATCCACATCGTCTTTCCTTGGACACCGGAGCGGTGACAGCGTTCACCAAAGGTCAATCGCCCACCCCCCTCAAGTATCGCCTGCAGAAATCGGACCAGCGCCCCCTATCTGAAGCAGTCTCTGCCGCGGCGCGCTTTGCCCTTGGCGGGAAGCCGGGCGCCGGGTTCCCTCGCTCGTTGTGAGTGACCCGCGTGCAGACCCCGGCCTTCTCACCTTCCTCGAAGGCTTCCTCACCCCCGCCCGACGCGAGAAGATCGATCGCGTCCTCGCCGCGCGCACCGGCTACGTGCGCGTGGTGGTGGAGGATCTCTTCCAGCCGCACAACGCGAGCGCGGTGATGCGCACCTGCGAGTGCTTCGGCGTGCAGCACATGCACATCATCGAGAACCGCTACGCCTTCCGCCCCAACAGCGAGGTCTCGATGGGGGCCGCCAAATGGATCACGACCCACCGCCACCGCACCCCCGAGACGGACAACACCACGGCCTGCCTCGAGGAACTGAAGGCCGCCGGCTATCGCACCGTCGCGACCTGTCTGCGGGAGGACGCCGTCCCGCTCCACGAGGTCCCGACCGACCGCCCCCTCGCCCTGCTCTTCGGGACGGAGGAGGACGGGCTCTCGGAGCGCGCCATCGCCCAGGCCGACCTCGCCACGACCATCCCCATGCAGGGCTTCACCCAGAGCTTCAACATCTCCGTCAGCGCCGCCATCTGCCTCTCCCACCTCCTCACCCGCATCCGCGCGGAGCGCGACGACTGGGCCCTGCCGGAGGCAGAAAAAGAGGCCCTCCGCGCCGCCTGGGTGCGCGCCTCCCTCAAACACCTCAATCCCGAGGCCCTCGAGCGGCGCTTTCTCGAGGATCGCGCGGCCACGCCGGATCCGACCCAACCGGCCTGAGCGGGTTCACCCCCATGCGCCGCCCTACTCGATCGGCTTGTAGGTGCGGCCGCGGGCGTTGTCGCCCTCGCGCAGGACGGCGTGGGCCGGAACCCTGAGCTCGAGCGTCTGACCGAGAAACTCGAGCAGGATGGCGACGCGCTCGCGCCCCGGAATGAGCCCGCTCACGACCGCCTGCCAGTCCTTGAAGGGCCCTTCGAGGAGTGTGACGGTCTGGCCCTGCTCGAGCGGTGGCTCGGGCTCCTCGTGCAGGTCGCCGTCGAGACGGGCCCGCAACTGCTCGACAAATGCCTCCGGCACACGCGGGACGCGATCGCCGTAGCGCACCACCCCGGTCACCCCCGTCGCCGCCATGATGCGCCGATAGGTCTCCTTCAGATCGGTGTGGACGAAGAGGTAACAGGGGAAGAGCGCCTCGACAAACTTCACCGGCCCGCGCCGCGTCCTCTTTGTGAAACGGATGCGGGGGCAAAACGACTCGACGCCGTGTTCGCGGCGCATGAACTCCGCCGCCAGGTGCTCCTTCTTCGGCGAGGCCTTGATCGCATACCACCCGAGGTCGCAGTCGTAGATATCCGGCATCGGGCTGAAAGAGATTCAGCACCGCCCAGCGGGTCAACCCCTCTTCTCCAGCCCAATGCTCGAGCAGGGCCATGGGAGAGGCACGCGGTTCGCCCTAACTCCGAACGAGGGGGCGCGGTGCCTCGAGGGACCGATGCGAGACGATCGACACTTGCGCGCCGCGCCGCGCCGGTCGTTCAGCAGCGAATTTTTCGAACGTACTCGCCCCCACGAGCGCACGCAGTTGATCCACTGCATCCTGCACCGCTTTGGCCTGCCCGTTGAGTTCCTCGGCGGCACCGGCATTTTCCTCGGCAAAGGCGGCGTTCTGCTGAGTCACCTGATCCAACTGACTGATCGCCAGGTTGATCTGGCTGATGCCGTGGGTCTGCTCCGCGGAGGCCTGCGCCACGTGGAGGAAAAAGCCCTCCAGCTCGCGGGTCTGGCCCTCAACATCCTTGAGCGCGTGCACGACTCGTCTCGAGATGTCTCCTCCCCGGGCCGTCTGGATCATCGCTTCCTCGATCTTGCGCGCGGTCTCCTCCGCGGCATCGGCGCTGCGCATGGCCAGCTGCCGCACTTCGTCCGCGACGACCGCAAAACCGGCTCCGGCGCTACCCGCGCGGGCAGCCTCGATGGCCGCGTTGAGTGCGAGCAGATTGGTTTGAAAGGCGATTTCATCGACCGTCTGCGTGATCTTGGCGACCTCTCGGCCGGCCACCTCGATGCCGTCCATGGCACTCTGCATCACTTCCATTTCGGTCGCGCCGCCCTCGATTGCCTCTTTCACGACGGACAACATCTGGCTCGCTTTGCCCGCGTGCTCGCTGTTGCCCCGCGCCATGCTCGCGACCTCCTCGATGGAAGCACTCGACTCCTCCAGAGAGGCCGCCTGCTGGTTGGCGCCTTCAGCGAGAGTATGGCTGGTCGAGGAGACTTGGCTGGCCGCTGCAGAAGTCTGCGTGGCACCCTGCGAAAGCACCCCGGCCAGGCGCAGGAGCGGCCGGTTCACACTGCGGCTCACCAACCACGACAAACCGCCGGCGACGACAAGCGCCACCGTGACCAGGAGTGAGATGCTCCATCCCGTTTGCCGCGCCCCTTGCCGCATCTCCTCTGCCCGCGCCTCCGAGTTCTCCACGGTGAGGTCCACGATCGCCCCGAGGCGTCCACGCACGTCGGCCAGGGCCACCTTGGTTTCCTCCTGGTAGACCGTCATCGCGTGACGGGCGGCATCCTCCCGCTGGTTTTCCGCTGCGATCACGCCGCGAAGTTCGGCACCAATCCCGTCGAGATCGACGA
>JBKHAU010000171.1:0-6089 GCA_046542725.1 Opitutales bacterium | reverse complement strand
CCATCGCGGTGACGCGAAAGAGGCCCTCGGGCAGATCGGCCTCGTCGGGGTAGGCGTAATTGTTGGGAAAGCAGATGACGCCGCTGCGCGGGTCGACCTCGCCCGCCGGGCGCTCGTAGGAAAAGCGCTCCGAGTCGTTGAAAAAGACGATCGTCTCCTCCTGCCCGAGGGCGCGGGGCGCGCAGTCGAGCACGGTGATCGTCTCGCAGAAGCTGAGGGGGCCGACGTTGTCCGCCGCGGCGGCGGGCGGTTGGTCGTCACAGAGGCGGAGAGTCTCGACGAGCCCGGCGGTGGAGAGCACCTCGCCGGCGGTGATGGTGGAGCCGTCGTCGAGTTCGAGGGCGGTTGCGCGCTCGCCCTCGACGTGAATGCGGCGCACCCCGCACTTCATCCTGCGTGTGCCGCCCACCTCGCGAAAGCGCTGCAGGAGGGCGCGAATGATGACGCGGACTCCTTCCAAAGGGCGGGCAAAGCCCTCCTCGAAAAGCGCCCGCCACATGATCGTAAACTGGTCCCAATCCATGTCGTTCTCCCGGGCGCTGCCATAGTAGCAGAGCGGGCAGAAGAGCATGTCGATGAGGAGCGGGTCGCGCAGGTGGCGGCCCACGACCTCGCGCGCCGAGAGCGGCGCGGCGGCCATGTCGAAGGCGTCGTGCGCGAGAACGGCCGCACGGAGCGCGCGAAAGCGGTCGATCTCGGCCGGAAAAGCCCGTGCCACCTCGCTCTCGAAGAACGCTGGTTCGTTCGAGAAGCGCAGGTCGATGCCGGGAAAGGCGACCCGACTGCCGCGTTGGGGGGCGAGCTGAAAGGCCTCCGGTCGGATCCGCAGCTGGCGGAAGAGTTTCGTCAGCGGTGCGCCCTTCGTCCCGGGCGCGACATAGTTCGTCACCGCGTGCAGCCCGACATCGTATCTGCGCCCGCCCAAGGCATAGAAGCTGTTCAGGCCGCCGGGCGCATTGTGCCGCTCGAGGATGAGGACCGAGCGGTCATACATCGCAGCCCGGATGCCAGCGGCGAGTCCCGCCATGCCACAGCCAATGATGACGACGTCGTAGTGAGCCGTCTCGGCTGTCTTCATCGCGACAGAAACAAAGGCAAGTGCGCGGGAGCGGTGCGCCGCCTACGCGTTGACCGCGTTGAACTTGGGCGTCAGATACTCCGCGCAGCTGTCGAGCGAGGCGAGCTGCGGATAGTCTTCTTCCGGGACTTCGATGCCGTGCTTCTTGCGCAGTTCCATCACGATATCGAGAAAGTCCATGGAATCGAGATCGAGCTGGTCGCGCAGACGCACGCTCGGGTCCACGTTCGAAAGATCCTCGTCGGGTGCGATCTCCTCAATGATGTCGAGGACGATCTGCTTGCACTCTTCCTTGGTCATAAGTGGGCGAATTGAAGGGCTGTAGGTTTAGGGCGCAAATCTTTTAATCACGACGCAGGAGTTGATCCCCAGCATGCCGAAACTGTTGTTGAGAAGCGTTTCGATGCGGTCGCGCGATTCCGGCCGGCCGAGCACGAGGTTACCCGTATCGCACTCCGGATCAAGCTCCTCGACGTTGATCGTGGGGTGAATCTGCCCGTCCTCGAAGGAGGGCAGGTTGCCCGCCAGTTCGAGCGCGCCGGCGGCGCCCATGGCATGGCCGATGAAGCTCTTCGTGTTGTTCACGCGCACCCGCGGGCAGGTGTCGGCGGGAAAGACGGCGCGGATCGCCTTGCACTCCTGGATGTCGCCCTGCGGGGTGGAGGTGGCGTGGGTGTTGACGATGTCGATCTCGCCCGCGCTCAGCCCCGCCTTCTTCAAGGCGGCCTGCATGCACTCGGTCTGACGCTCGGCATTGGGAAGGACCGCATCGGTCGCGTCGGAGTTCAGGTGGTAGCCGACGATCTCCCCGAGGATGGTCGCACCACGGGCCTGGGCGTCGCTGAGCCGTTCCATCGTGTAGATCGCTCCGCCCTCGGAGACGACGATGCCGTTGCGGCCCTTGTCGAAGGGGCGGCTGGCTTTGTTTGGATCCTCGTGGTGGGCGAGCGCTCCCTGGCTCTTGAAGCCGGCGAAGATGCCAAAAGTGTGGATCGACTCGCTCACCCCGCCGGCAAGGGCGAGGTCGACCTCGCCAAACTTGAGCATGAGGTAGGCCTGGATGAGACCTGCGTTACCGGCCGCACAGGCGGCCCCGATGGTGTAGTGGGGGCCCGTGATGCCGAGGTTCATCGTCACCTCTCCGGCCGGATTGTTGGCCACCGTGCGGGGGTTGTGATGGTGCGTCCAGTAGCGCACGTCGTAGTCGAACTGGGAGATGTTATGAACCTCGTTCTCGGTCTCGACGTTGCCGTGCTCGGTCGTGCCGATGTAGACCCCGACGCGGTCACGCGCGACGCTTTCCCAGTCGAGGCCGGCGTTCGTGACGGCCTCGCGGGCACAGTAGATGGCGATGCTCCCGGCCCGCGTGCTCACGCGCAACTCGCGACGCGTCTGATACTTGCGCGCGTCGTAGGCACACACCCCGGCATGCACCTGGCCCATGTAGCGCATCTCGAGATTGGAGATGTTGGCCTTCCCCGCGAGGAGTTGGGCGCGCATCGTGGGCAGGTCGTCGCCGATCGGCGAGGTCAGACCGACACCGGTGAGAACGATTCGTTGGGAAGCGGGCAGCTCGGCCGTGGAACTCATGCTGGGTCAGGGACGGGGGAGGACTCGGCGGGTGGAGAATACCGAAGCCCCCAAAGCCGCCCACTGAACGGGCCCGAATTTCCCCTGTCAACTCAAGGGCGACGGGCGGCGAAGGCGGCCACACGTCACTTCCTCCCCGGCCGACGGACGCGGCGCCCTGCGAGCAGGCATAGGCCGTAGCGCGGTGACACTTTGCCGCCTCGCTCCCCCCTTCGTGCCGCTGCAGGAAACGCTGAGAGTCATTGCGGCCCTCCATTTTCTCCTCGTCTCTCCGGGCCCCCGGCGGCAAGCGTTACGCCCATGAACGTCCTCGTTGTCGGTGGAGCGGGCTACATTGGGAGCCATTGTGTGCGTCAACTCGTCGAAGCCGGGCATCGTCCCGTGGTCCTCGACAACCTCGTCTACGGGCACCGCGAGGCGGTGGCGCCGGAGGTGGCCTTCCATGAGGGTGACCTCGGTGACCGGGCCTTTGTCGAAAAGGTCCTGCGCGAGGAGCAGATCGAGGTCGTGATGCACTTCGCGGCCTTCGCCTATGTCGGCGAATCGATGAGCGACCCGCTGAAGTATTACGACAACAACATCGCCAAGACGGTCGCCCTCCTCGAGGCGATGCGCGCGGCCGGGGTGACGAAGTTTGTCTTCAGCTCCTCCTGCACGATCTTCGGCTACGCCGAGGAGATGCCGATCACGGAGGCGACCCCGATCCACCCGATCAGCGTCTATGGCTATACCAAGGCGGACGCGGAGAAGATGCTCGCGGCCTGCGCCGACGCCTACGGCATGAGCGTGGCCTGCTTCCGCTACTTCAACGCCTCGGGAGCCGCCGCCGACGGCACGATCGGGGAGGACCACGACCCCGAGACACACCTCATCCCGCTCGCCATCTGGGCGGCCCAGGGGAAGCGCGCCGAGCTCACTGTTTTCGGGACCGACTACAACACGCCGGACGGCACCTGCCTGCGCGACTACGTGCATATCGATGACCTCGCCCGCGCCCACATCGCGGTCTTTCCGCAGCTCGAGGAGCCCGGCGCGAAGCTCTACTACAACCTCGGCACGGGCACGCCCGCGAGCGTGCTCGAGGTCATCCAGACGGTCGAGGCCGTGACCGGCCTGAAGGTCCCATACAAGCTCGGGGAGCGCCGTCCGGGCGACGCCGACGCCGCCTACGCGGACAACACCAAGGCACGCACCGAACTCGGCTGGGAACCGCACTACAAGGACATCCGCTCGATCGTCGAATCGGCCTGGAAATGGCACCAGGCGCACCCCGACGGTTTCGCCGGCTGAGCACGCACGCGGCCTTGGTCTCGCTTCCGGTCGTTTGCATCCAGCCCGCGGTGGCTGGCGCCGATGGATCGATGCGATCGACAACGGATACCCGCCGAACACGCCCCTTCTTCGGATTTTGAGCCAATGCGACGAGACTGGGGCGAAATTGAGGGCGACGCGCCGGAAAAGTCGCGTTTCGGGCGCAACTCTCGCCCTCTTGGCCGGTTTTCCCTCCCGCCTTGACTCGAGATTTGAACTTTCCGCTCCGCCGCCCGATCCTCCCTTTCATGATTCGCTTGCGCCCAGAGTTGCTCGCCTCCCTTCTCCCGCTTCTCAGTGGTCCGTTTCTGGGGGCGCAGTTTCCGGAGAGTGGCGGCTCGCTCGCGGAGCGTTCGCCCTTCTTGCCTCCGGGGCGGACGGCGCCGGTCACGGAGCAGCCGACGGAGGCGGCCAGCCCGCAGCTGCAGGGCTATGAGTTTCGTGGTTTTTTTGCGATTGGCGACGAAGTGCGGGTGCTTCTGAAGGCACCACGGGAGCCCAACGGGCGCTGGGTGCGCCTGCAGGAGGAGTGGGACGGCCTGCGCGTGACCGATTTCGATCCCCGCCAAAAATCGATCCTCTTGCGCGCGGGGAGCGAATCTCGCCGTCTCGAATTGACTCAGCTGGGCGCGGACTACGCCCCCACCCCGATCGAGGGCTACGAGGCGCCGGCGACCCCGGCGGTCGCTCCGCGCCGCCCCGCCGTGGCGCAACCAGGCGAAAGTCCGCGTCGCCGCGCGATCCGCCCACCGCGTCCGCCGCAGTGGATTCAGGAGCGCATGCGCGAGCAGGGGATCGATCCCGACACGAGCTTCGACGAAGTCGTCCGGCGCCTGCCCGACCTCACGCCCCCGCTGCCTCCGGGCGTGAGTCCTCCGAACGGAGCCGACGCCCCCGGGGGCGGCTCGACCCCCGCCCCCTCCGACGGCTCCCAGGCGCAGGGTCCACAAACCGCCGTGCCTGATTTCTCTCCCCCGCCCCCTCCGCCCAATTTCACGCCTCCGCCGCCACCGTCTGGCTAGGAACGGGGCCCGGGGACACGACCTCACTCAGGCCGCCCCGGCGTCGCGCCAGAGACGGGAAACAAGCGTGGTCTCGACTGCCGGCACGGTGACCGCGCGTCCGAGAGCCTCGAGGGCAACAAACTTGAGTTGGCCGGCGCGCACCTTCTTGTCGCGCGCCATGGCCGCGAGAAGCGCCTCGGTCGCGATCGGGGCACGGAGCGCGGTGGGCAAGCCATAGCGGCCGAGGAGCGCCTCGACCCGACCGACGAGATCGGCCTCGACCTGGCCGAGCTCGACCGAGAGGCGCGTCGCCAAGACCAGACCGATGGCGACGGCTTCGCCGTGCAAATAGGTCCCGTAGCCCGCCACCGCCTCGATCGCGTGGCCGAAGGTGTGGCCGAGATTGAGAAGGGCGCGACCGCCCGAGGCCGCCTGTTCGGTCTCGTCGGCCTGCACCACCGCGGCCTTGATCGCGCAGTTGCGGCGGACAATCGCGGGGAGAGCCTCATGGCCCGGATGAAGCGGTTCCGCTAGGCCCTCGAGTTGCGCGAAGAGCGCGGCATCGGCCAGCAGTCCGTGCTTGATCACCTCGGCCATGCCGGCGGCAAACTCGCGCGCGGGCAGGCTTCCCAGCAGATCGACATCGGCGAAGACGGCCTGCGGCTGGTGAAAGGCGCCGACGAGGTTCTTGCCCGCCGGGAGATTGACGCCGGTCTTGCCGCCGACGGAGCTGTCGACCATCGCGAGGAGCGTGGTGGGGACCTGAAAAAAGGGAATCCCACGGAGGTAGCAGGCGGCGGCATAGCCTGCGAGGTCGCCCGTCACGCCGCCTCCGACGGCGAAGACGACGCCGCCCCGGTCGACCCGTTCCGCGGCGAGGAAGTCGAGGCAGCGCTCGAGCTCGGCGAGGCACTTGGAGCCTTCGCCGGAGGGGATCAGTCGGCGCGGCACTCCGCCCAGGGCGTCCTCGAGCCAAGGCGCCTGGGCCGCGGCCACCGCCTCATCGACCAGGACCGCGTGCGGCCGACCGTCCGCGCGCAGGGTCTCCCGCTCGGCCCGCACCAGCCCGGCGAGGCCCCGTCCGACGTGGATCGAGTAGCGATGGT
>JBKHAU010000170.1:0-6094 GCA_046542725.1 Opitutales bacterium | reverse complement strand
GAAAGGCCACATCGTCTGACGGTGGGAGAGGATCCGGTCCCCCTGCACCTGCTTCCGGTCGCGAAAAAGAAAATAGAGCACCTGCGTCTGCTTGCGCGTGAGGAACTCGAGGTCGACTTCCTGGTGTTTGAAGATCGGCCACAGATACCACCACTTTTCCCGCTCCCGGGTGCGCTCGTAGGTGTAGAAGGGCATCCAGCGGTTGGTGTGCGCCTCCTCCCCGCGCCCCTGCACGAGAAAGGGCCAGAAGTAGCGTCGCTCATGGTAGCTCGGCCGCGGCTCCCATTCCTTTGTGTATCCAAAAAACGGCCACAGGTAGGTCTCCGATCGAAGGCCATCCCCCGTCTGGCGCAGGTAGAAGGGCAGCACGCCGAGGCTCCGATAGGGCACCTCCGCGCCCAGCTTCTCGCGGTGGTCGTGGAAGATGGGCCAGAAAGCAAAGCGGCGGTCATACTCTCCCGGGCGGTGGAAGCGTCCGCCGAGCGGCCAGAGGGCGAAGCCGCTGGCCTCCCCCGTGAGCGTCTGGATGAAGGGCCAGGGCGTGCTGTAGCGCACCTCCCCGTCGCCTTCCGTGCGGATGTAGAGGGGCCAGAGGGCGAAGTCGACGTGCTTGCGGCCGAAGAAGTCGCTGAGGCGTCCGCCGAGCGGCCAAAGGGCGAGGGTGTCCGCCTCGTCCCCCGGGCGGTCCCGCCAAAAGACGAAGGGCCAGGCTTCAAACGAAGTCGCGTAGTCGCCCTTGCTGCCCCGCACGAGGTTCAGGACATGCCAGTGCGAGTTCGAGGGATATTCGTAGTGATTGAAAAATGGATACAGGATGTGGCGTCCGGTCCCCCCATACCCGCCGCGCTCGATTTCGGTGTAGAAGGGGCGCAGCGTGCGCACGTCGTAGTCGGTTCCCTCGCGCGTTTCCCAAAGCGGCCCGAAAGCAGTAAGGGTGCCCGGGCGGCCCGCATCGTCCCCTTCCAAGCGCACCGTCCACGGCCAAAGATTCTCCACCTCTGCGCTGAACGCATGGAGCGAAGTTCCGGAGAGCCAGCCCATCGCGAGGAGACAGGCCGCAACTGCGGTGAAGCGGTTCATTTCGGGTTAAGCAGATTGGGGCGGACTCAGTCACAAGCCGATCGGATCGGCAAAGGGATTTTGCAATCCAAACGTGAGCGGCAAATCACGGTTGTGGCGAACTGGGGCGGTGTTTTATGGTCCGTGGGTGAAAATTGCGGGTGGAATAGCCAGGGGGATCCCCCTGTCGGTAGGGCGTGGCCAAGCGGTGCGTCCGGCCACTGATCGCATGCGCGAGGCGCTTTTTTCGAGCCTCGGGCCGCGCGTGGAGGGCGCGCGCGTGCTCGATCTCTTCGCCGGGACGGGCGCATACGGTCTGGAGGCGTGGTCCCGCGGTGCCGCCCGGGTCGAATTCTGGGAGCGCCATGCCCGGACGATGGCGATCCTGAAGGGCAACGCCGCCGCTGTCGCCCGCAGCCTCGGCCAGGAAGTGACAACGCTCGGTTTTCATACGGGGGATCTCTTCAGCGCCCTGCCCGGGGGCACCTTTGAGCTCATCCTCGCCGATCCGCCCTACCCGGACCTGAACCGCGCCCTTCCCCGCCTTGGCGAGATCGTGCTGCACTGCCTCGCGCGCGCCCCGGCGGCGCGCTTTTGTCTCGAGATGCCAGGGGACGCCCAACCGCGCCTCCCCGGCCTGGTTCTCCTGCGTCGCCTCGGCAAGGGTCGGGGGCAGCCCTCCATGGCTCTCTTCGCCTGGTCCGAGGATGCCGCCTGATTTCTCGGCGCGCCCCACGAGGGCCGCGAGGTCAGCACCCCGGCATTTCCCCGGGGTCGGGGACTAGAGGTGCGGCTCGAGGGCGGCGAGAAGGGTGGGCCAATCAGCCAGAGCGGCGGTCACGCCGATCACCGCCAGCCCCGCGAGGCTCAGGCAAAACGGTCGTTTCGCCCGTGACCAGAAAAGGACGAGAAAGACGAGGTCGGTGATCCCGAGGAGGAGACCCCCGATGCCCCAGAGCACCTGTTGTTGAAAGGTTTGCACCCGAAAGATGACCGCCCCCAGGAGGCAGCAGAGGATGCCCTGCGCGAGGAACGGGGCGAAGACCAGTGCCGGCTGGTAGACGGACAGTGCGGCGGTGGCGAGGCCCGCGAGGAGCGCCGTCGTGAGGAAAAAGCGGAGCTCCAGAGGGCTCAGGAAGATGAGCCAACCGAGGGCGGTGGGATCCGGCCGGGTGTTCTCTTCTGCCGTCAGGGCCGCGGCCGAGTTGCGGAGATCCTCCAGCGTGATGGCGGCGTGCCCTTCATCGAGATCGACCCGGGGGCGGGCGCGGGCGGTCAATTCGAGGGTCCCGGTCGCGGTCCTGCCTCCCTCGACCTTCGCGGCGCCAAAGCGTCCTTTCAGTTCGGCGACTTGCCCCGCCGACTGCCAGGCGGCAAACCCGCTTCGCCAGACGAGCGTGTCCGGTCGGATCATGCCCCGCCCGATGAGGGCGGTGAAGTCGCCTTCCCCGATCGGCCCGACCGATTCGTCCCCGTCAGCATAGTGCCACATGACTCTTCTCTATCGGCTCCCGGGTGGGGGAGATGCACCGCAAATTGCACCCCCGCGATCCTCGCCCGGTCGTCGTTGCGGTCAGCCGGCCTCCATGCGACCGAGCGCGACGGCGAGCGCCGCCGTCACGGCTGTCTCCACCCGAAGCACGCGTGGGCCGAGGCCGCGCAGCTCAAAGCCGGCGGTGCGCAGCGTCTCCCGCTCCCGTCGCGACCATCCGCGCTCGCCGCCGAGGGCGAGGACCAGGGGGAGCCGCGGCGGCTCGCCGGCAGCGAGGTGCCCCTCTGCTTCATACACATCAAGGGCCCATCGCGTTCCCCCGGTCGGGAGCTCCGCCAGCGCCCCTCCGAGGGTCCCGCGGCAGCGCACTTCGGGCAGGTGTGAGTTGAACGCCTGCTCGGCCCCCCGCCAGACCGTCGCGCGCCATTCGTCTGCCGTCCACAGTCCGCTCTTGGCGTAGGCCGGGTCTCCCTTCTCCGCCGCGAAGAAGTGAAACGTTCGCACTCCGAGCGTGGTGGCGTCGAAGAGCACCTTGCGCGCCGTCGCTGGCCGCGGGATCGCGAGGAGGAGTTCGATCGGGGGCGGGGGCGGCATTGGCTGCGCTTCCCACACTACGCTCAGGTCCATCTGCCCGGCGTTCAGGTCGGCGATCGTGGCCTTCCCGCGCGGCCCGTTCACGGCCGCGACGATGAAGTCTTCGCCCACTCCCATGCGCAGCACGCCGCGCACATGCTCGAAGCGTGGATCCCGCGCCGACAACGTGTAGCGCGCCTGTTGCTCTGCAAAGAGGATGAGGTTCATTTCTGCGCCGGGTGACGACCAAAGACGTGAGGGTGGACGCCACCCCCATTCTGGCAAGGGTCGCGTGGATGGCGGCCCGCGCCAAGGGGCTTCCGCCTGCGTCGCGCGCGAAGCCGCCGTGTGAAGGCATTGCGGCCCGGGGCCCGGCGTCTTACCCTTCCAGCAAACTCCGTCACACGCAGTCTCGCCTCTCCCGCTCGGACCCGCTTGAGTTTCCTTGGGCTCGAGCTCGGCTTCATCCGTTTTTCCGACCCCTTCCCCCCACGCCATGGAAGACCCCGATTTCCCTGCCGGCCTCGATCGCCGCGGAATGCTCCAGCAATTGATGGATCATCTCTCGGACAATATCTACTTTATGGATCAGGAGGGGCGCATCATCCTCATCAGCCAGTGGGGCGCCCGATGGCTCGGCTTTGACTCTCCTGAAGAGGTCGTCGGCAAGACCGATCACGACCTCTTCACCGCGGAGCATGCCGAGGCCGCTTCGGCCGATGAGCAGCGCATCATCCGCACCGGCGAGCCCGTCACCGGGATCGAAGAAAAGGAAACCTGGTCGGACGGCCGCGAGACCTGGGTTTCGACAACGAAGATGCCGCTTCGTGACGACGGTGGAAATATCGTCGGCATCTTTGGCATCTCGCGCGACATCACCGCGCACAAGAAACGCGAGATTCTCATCAACGAGATGAAGGAGCAAATGGAGTCCGAGCTGGAGCGAGCCAGCGAGGTCCAACGCTCGTTTCTCGGCCAGCGCAGTGTCCGCTTTCCCGAGCGAGGGCCGGTCGCGTCGGGTTCCCTGCGTGTCGTCCACGAGTACCGTCCCAGCGGTCCGGTGGGGGGCGACTTTTTCTGCCTGCTGCCGCTCTCGGAGACCCGGGTGGGTATCTTCGTGGCCGACGTCATGGGTCACGGCGTCGGCGCCGCCCTCACGATGTCCGCGCTCAACGCGATTGTGCGGAGCGAAGCGACGCGGGCCCCGAATCCCGAAGTGCTTCTCCAGCGCCTGAACCGACGTTTGCGCGATGTCCTTTCCCGCAAGGACGCCTTCGAGTTCATCACCGCCTTCTATCTCGTCTTCGACACCGCGGACGGGCGCATGGTGTATTCCACCGCCGGACATCATTCTCCGCTGGTGCAGCGTGCCGGTGCGCCGGGTGCGGAACGGCTTTTCCACGACGGGCGGTTGCGAGGCCCCGCCCTCATGCTCCTGGGCGATGCGGTCTTCTCGACCGGCGAGGGACAGCTTGCTCCAGGCGATCGCCTCTTCCTCTTTACCGATGGGCTGATCGAGATGCCGGCCGCCGCCTCCGGCGGGCCGGATCTCGGGATCGACGGGCTGGCCCGGATCGTCGCGCGCGAGGCGGCGAAGGACAACGGCTTGGAGGCGCTCGTCGGCCGTCTCACGACAGGCGTCCTCGAGCTCTCGGGCGCCACCCGCTATGAGGACGACGTCTGCCTCATCGGCCTCGAATTTGAGGCGCCCGAAGAGCCGGCCTAGAGCGCTGCTCCCCTCCGCGTCGGAGCCCTCCGGGCGGGACGCGGCCCCGGGGGAGCACCCCACGAGGCGTGCGGAGGTCAGCCCGAATGCCTCTTCGCCACTGCCAGCCAGTCCCAGCAGGGCAGAGGGGTGCCTTCGAGGGGCGAGCGGTAGCGCAGCTTCTCCGTCGTGACGGCGGTGAGCTCGTGTCCCTCGAGGAGCGCTACCAGCTCTTCTTCGAGGTAGTGTTTGGTCGGCACGCCGTCGAGGCGATGCACATCCTGACTGAGCTCCTGCCGGGTCGCGTCCGGAGGCAAGGTCGTGGCCAGCGCTGCCTCGCAGCTCTGCCCTTCCTCGAGGCGCGCTTCGACAGCATGGTGCTGCTCCATCAGGATCGACTCCCGTGACGGCACGACGAGCACCAGGGTCCCCCCATGGTCGACCTGGTTGCTCACCGCCCGCCAGGCCCGCAGCCGCTCATCGAGAGACGGCATGAGCAAGACGTTGACGCAGAGCACGCAGTCGACTGGTGCAAAAGGCATCGCGTCCCGGGTGAGGTCGAGACGATGAAAACGGACGTTGGTGAAGGCCTCACAGCGGACCCGCGTGGCCTCCATCGCCGTCTCTGAAAGATCGCACGCCTCGACTCCGGCGAAGGCGTCGGCGAGGAGCGACGTGAACTTGCCGACCCCGCACCCGAGGTCGGCCGCCCGCCCTTCGTGGACTCTCCGTGCCGCGTCTGCAATGGCACCGGCAATGCGCCCGCGGAAATCGTGTTCCCGCACGCTCAAGACCCGCTTCTCGTAGTCCTCGGCCACGCTTTCCCAGTAGGCGCGCGTCATCGGGCGGGGAGTTTGGGTGGAGGGGTCAGCGTCATCCTCGAGCAGGGTGCGGGCGCACTCCGTCCGTCCGCAACCCCCATTGCCCCTTCCGTTGGCCATCGAGCGGGAGATCGCTCTTCTGAAGACCTCAATCAGCCCCGGCATCGTCAAGCGGGCCAGCGGCGGCGGCGCCCACAAGGCGGCGACACTCGATCATCTCGAGCTCATGCGGTCGCGGCGCGGCTTTCCCGGTCAGGTCCCGGAGGGCCTGCACACGGCCGAAGGCGATGTCCCCTTCGGCGGCGATTGCCCCCGCCCGGGAGCGCCGACGTCCTCGTCGGCCGGGAGGCGCTCTCGTTCTCCCGCCTGTTCCTCGGAGCCCCGTCCCTTCATCCCCGGGCGCGCTCGATGCGCCGACGCAGGGAGCGGGCGACGCGGCGGTAG
>JBKHAU010000169.1:0-6109 GCA_046542725.1 Opitutales bacterium | reverse complement strand
TGCGCATGAACGCGGGGGCGATGGGGGGATGGATCTTCGACCTCGTCGAGTCTGTCCGCTGCCTCGAAGAGGACGGCTCGGTGACGGAGCACCCGCGGAGTTTCTTCGCGGCCGGCTACCGCTCCTGCCCCCAACTGTGCACGCGCGTCGCGCTCTCCGCCCGCCTGCAGAGCGGCGGGGTGGGGGAGCCACTCTCCATCCGCGCCCAGGTCGACAACTATGCGACCAAGCGCCGGGCCAGCCAGCCGCGCGAGCCGAGCGCGGGCTGTATCTTCAAGAACCCGCCCGGCGACTATGCCGGCAAACTCGTCGACGAGCTGGGTTTCAAGGGCACGGGCGAGGGTGGGGCCATGGTTTCGCCCGTGCATGGCAACTTCATCGTCAACACGGGCGGCACGCGGGCCGAGGACATCCTTGCCCTCGTCCGCCGGATCCGCGCCCGCGCGCGAACCGAGCGGGGCGTCGAACTCGAACCCGAGGCCCTGCTCCTCGGGGCGAAGTGGGAGGACGTGCTGTGAGCGCCGCCCTGCGCCAGCTCTCCCGCGTGGCGGTCCTCGGTGGCGGGGTCTCGGCCGAGCGCGAGGTCAGCCTCGCTTCCTCGCGCGCCGTCTACGAGGCGCTTCGGGCGACGACCGAGGCCGCATGGATCGATGTCACCGCACGGGCCCTGCCGACCGGCCTCGACCCGGCCCGCGACCTCATTTTCCCCGTCCTTCACGGGACCTTCGGAGAGGACGGCGGGATTCAGCGCCTGCTCGAGGACGGCGGTTTCATTTTCGCGGGCTGCGACGCGGCGGTCAGCGCCCTCTGCATGGACAAGGTGGCGAGCAAGGCGGCGGTCGCCGCGGCGGGCCTACCGGTCGCCCCGGCACGGGTCTTCGAGGCGGCGGATGCACCCTCCTGGAGTGAAGTCGTGGAGACACTTGCCCTGCCCTCCGGGGAGATCGTGCTCAAGCCTGCCGCCGAAGGAAGCAGCGTGGGCCTGTCCTTCGTCGCGGGCGAGGATCCGTGGCGTCGGGCCCTCGCCGCGCTGGCGCCGGGCCGCTGGCTCGTCGAGCCGCGCCTTGCGGGATACGATCTCACCGTGGGCGTGCTCGAGGGCGAGGCACTCGGCGTCGTCGGGATCCATCCCGAAGGCGGCGGGGCCTACGACTATGCGCACAAATACACTGACGGGGCGACACGCTATGCCGTCCCGGCGCAGATCTCCGCGACGCTCGCCGAAGCGGTGCGGGAGGCCGCGGCGCGCGCCTTTGCGGCCGTCGGGGCGAGGGACTTTGCCCGGGTCGACTTTATGACCGACGGCCGGGACTTCACTTTTCTCGAGATCAATACCCTGCCCGGGCTCACCGCGACGAGCCTGCTGCCGAAAAGCGCGAGCCTCTGCGGGCTCGATTTCCCCGCCCTCGTGCAGCGCATGCTCGCCCCTGCCCTCGCCCGGGCCGGACAGACGGAGGTCATGCTGCATGGCTAAGCGCAACGAAACAAAGGCCCCCCGGTCGCCCAAAACGCCCAAGGCGCCGCGCAAGAAGGATGCCCCCCGCAAGGCGAAGAAGGCCCGCCCCGAGGCCGACGGCACCTGGCGTTCGATCAACCAGCGGGGCAACCTGCGTTCCGGTTCGGCGGCTGCCCGCGAGCGCCGCTGGACGCGTTTTGTGCGCACCGCCGCGGTCGTGAGCGGGGTGCTCCTTCTCGGCGGGGGCCTGGGTTACGCCCTCTGGTTTTCCGGCAGCCATCTCGGAGCGCTCAATCCCGCACCGGCCGCCGCTCCTCTCTCGCGGATCGATTTTGCCAGCGACGGGGTGCTCGACGAGGCGTGGTTTCGGGAGACCTTTCCCCTCACGCTCTCGTCCCGTGTCCCGGCGATCGAGTATGACGTGCATGCCCTCAAGGCACTGCTCGAGGGTGTCGGGCAGGTGGCCGCGGCGACAGTCTCGATCTCGCTGCCCGACACGCTCATCGTGCGCCTCAGTGAGCACGAGCCGATTCTTCGCGCGCGGGTGCGCGATCCCGCGGGCGAGGTCCGCGGCGTGCTCATCGCGGCCGATGGCACGGTGTATCAGGGTATCAACTATCCCCTCGAGGTCTGGCGGCGCCTGCCCGGGCTGACGGGCGTGCGCTTCCGCTGGGAGGGTGACCGCGTCCTGCCGATCGCGGCGATGAGCACGGTGGCTCCGCTCCTCGCGCAGGCCCGCGAGGAGTTTCCCGCCCTCTACCGCGAGTGGCAATGGATCTCGCTCGAGCAAATGGGGCAGGACCCCACCGCCCCGCACAGCCTCATCGCGGTGCGCAGTCGCGAGGCCGACCGGATTGTCTTCGCGCCCCGCGTCTTCCACCGCCAGCTTCGCAAGCTCAGCGAAGTGGTCGCCATGACCCGCACGCATACCGGCGGGTTTCGCAAGATCGACCTCTCTTTCCCCGATCAAGCCATCGTGCAAACCCGTGACCTCTAACCCCCTCCTTCGCTCATGAGTGGATCCACCATTATCGGTGCCGTCGAGATCGGCACCTCGAAAGTCATCGTGCTCGTCGGCGAGCTCTACAACGGCCGCGAACTGCAGATCATCGGCCTCGGACAGTCCACCGCGAGCGGCGTGCGCAAAGGTGAAATCGTCGATTTGCGGGCGGCGAGCGATTGCACCCACGCGGCCCTTCTGGCGGCCGAGAAGTGTGCCGGGACGGAGATCGACCTCGTCTACCTCGCCATCACCGGCGGGCATCTCGACGGGTTCTCCAACTCGGGTGTCGTCACGGTGGAAGACGCCGACAACTGGGTGCGGGCGAGCGACATCCAGCGGGCCTCGGACAACGCCCGCTCCAAGGCGTTGCCACCGGGCCGCCTCTACGTGCATCATGTGCGCAGCGGCTATGTCCTCGATGGGCGTCCCTGCCGCGAGCCGCTCGACCGCCAGGGCGCCAGTCTCGAATCGCACTACTGGCACGTCCATGGCGACGAGCGCAAACTCGCCGACCCGGTCCACGTCATCAACGGCTTTTCCCTCCGGGTGGAAGACATGGTCGTCTCGAGCATTGCCTCGGGCAGCATGGTCACGCTCGATGAGGAAAAGGAAGCCGGGGTGCTCGTCGTCGACATCGGCTGCGGCACGACCGATTACGTCCTCTATCGCCATGGGCGCATCGTGCGCTCGGGCGTCATCGCGGTCGGCGGCGATCACTTTACGAACGACCTCAGTCTCGGCTTGCGGGTCAGCTACAAGCACGCCGAGAGCCTCAAGCTGCGTTACGGCAAGGCGGTCGTCGACCGCGCCGACAAGAGCGAGAGCGTCATGCTCGTCGGAGACCTCATGATCGGCGACCGGCCCATCCCGCGCCAGGCGATCAACAAGATTCTCCATGCCCGCGCGGACGAGCTCTTCATGATTCTGCAAAACAAGCTGGGCAGCCTTCTCAGCCCGCAGAATCTGCCCATCGGGGTCATCCTCACAGGCGGTGGCTCGCGCCTGCCGGAGCTGCCCGCACTCGGAGAGTCGATTCTCGGTGTGCCCGTAAGGGCGGGCCAGAACCCGGGGTGGACCGGACACCAGGAGCTGCGCGAGCCGGAGTTCAGCACGGCTCTCGGGGTGATGCACTACGGGCTCTCGGCCCGCCGCACCGACACCCGGGCCGCGGCCAAGCAGCCGCCCCGCAAATGGGTTTCCAAAGTAAAGGAGATGTTCAAATGAGCCAAAGCGAGAACGAGATACCGTCCGAGGAAGAGGTCTTTCCGGAGCTGAAGTTCAAGGTCGTCGGGGTGGGCGGCGCGGGCAACAACGCGGTCGACCGCCTCCATCTGGCCGGGCGCCTGCCCCTGCCACTCGCCAATCTCAACACCGACCAAAAGTCCCTCCTCACCTCGCCGGTGGAGGAAAAGGTCCTCCTCGGACGCACCACCACGGGTGGGCTGAGCGCGGGTTACGACGCCGAGGTCGGTCGCCGCGCGGCGGAAGAGGCGCTGCCCGCCCTCGAGAAGGTGCTCGAAGGCCAGGACCTCGTCTTCCTCGTCGCCGGGCTCGGCGGTGGCACGGGCAGCGGGGCGGCGCCCCTCGTCGCCGAACTGGCGGCCGAGCTCGGGGCCGTCGTGGTGGCCTTTGTGACCCTTCCGTTTTCCCGCGAGGGGGCGCGCAACACGAAGCGCGCGGACGACGCCCTGAGTGCCCTGCGGACCCATTGCCACGCCGTCATCCCGTTGCCCAACGATCTCCTCGTGCAGGAGATCGACGAAAGCGCGACCCTCCTCGATGCCTTTCAGCTCGCCGACGACTGGATCGGTCGGGGGGTGCATGCCATCTGGTCGATGCTCTCGCAGGACGGCCTCATCAACGTCGATTTCGCCACCCTGCGCGATGCCTTCAGCATGCGCGGGGGCAAGACCCTTTTCGGAATCGGGGTGGGCGAGGGGCCCGATGCCGTCAGCGAGGCTCTCCGCCAACTCGACCTCTGCCCGCTCCTCCATCTTCCGGAAAACCGCTACGTGCGCAAGACCGAGAGTCTCATCGTGCATGTCGCCGGCGGACCGGACCTCACCATGGTGAAGGTCAACGAGATCCTCGACTTCGCCACCGACCGTTTCGGAAGCAAGGAACAGACGGTCCTCGGCGCCGTCATCGACGGCTCGAAGAATGGACGCGTCGAGATCACCGTGGTCGGTACCGCGGCGCTCGATCGCGGCACGCGCCATGCCGTGGCCCCCGCGCGCTCGAGTCTCAGCCGCCTGCGCGAGCAACGCCGCGAAGCCGTCGCGCAGCAGGCCGCCAAGGAGCGTGCCGCCAGTTCCTCCGCCGCTGCGCACGAGCCCGGAGCAGCGGCGGACGAGCCGCGCAAGTCGAGGTGGATCACGGAGGAACCCGTTTCCCCGGCCTCCGACCACCGCCCGTTTCCCCCTGCGGCCGCCACCTCCTCCGCGTCCGCCTCTTCGTCCGAGAATGCCCGCCGCCCCGCCCGTGGCCGCGATCAGTCCGAGTTCGACTTTCCCCGCGCCGAGGACAACCGCGGCTACTTCGAAAAGACTTCCCGCAACACCTACGAAGGCGACGATCTCGACGTCCCCACCTACCTCCGCCGCGGGCTCAAGATCGCCTTGCACTGAGCCCGCAACCGTCCTCTTTTGCCCGCAGTAGAGGCGGGGCGGACACGGGTCTCTCCCCTCCGAGCCGCCGCGGCCGTAAATCTGGTTGCGTCGCGCGCCGGCGGCGCGAAGGGTCGGGGTTTTCCGTGCCATGACCCACACCCCAGTGAACGAAACCGCGGACGGCTCCCGCCAAGAGCTGGACCTCGAGATCAAGGACGCGCAGCTCATCTTCGCCAGCGTCTGGGAGAAGCTCGTCAATGAGCAGGGGCTGGAGAACCTCGTCTTTCCCCGCGAGATCTTCTGGCTCAACGGGGCGCCGGGCGCGGGCAAGGGCACGCAGACCCGCTTCATCATGAAGTACACCGGGCTCACGGCGAAGCCCATCGTCGTCTCGGAGCTGCTCCGCAGTCCCGAGGCGCGGCGCCTGAAGGACGCTGGCATGATGGTGGGCGACCGTGAGGTGACCGAGTTGCTCATGCGCGAACTCCTGCGTCCCGAGCGCAACACCGGAGTGGTGGTGGACGGCTACCCCCGCACCAAGGTCCAGGTGGAGTGCCTCAAGCTCCTCTATCAGAAGCTCATGGCCCTGCGCCGGGAGTATCTCAAGACCAAGCTCGAGACCGTCTTCCACAAGCCCATCTTCCACATCATCGTGCTCTATGTGGACGAGGCGGTCTCCGTCCAGCGCCAGCTCCACCGCGGCGAGATGGCGAAGAAGCTCAACGAGCAGAGCGACGACGCCAAGCTCGATGCGGAGAAGCTCGAAGTGCGCCCGACCGACCTTTCGGTCGACGCCGCGCGCAACCGCTATCGCACCTTCAAGGAGGTGACCTACGAGTCACTCACCTCCCTGCGCCAAGTCTTCCATTATCACTACGTCAATGCGCAGGAGTCGATCGGCCAGGTCCAGCAGGCGATCGTGCGCGAGCTCAAGTATCAGAGTTCGCTCGAGCTGGATGAAGGCACCTACGACGTCGTCGCGCGCATTCCTGTGGCCCGCACCGTCATCGTGCATGCGCGGCAGGAACTGGTCGAGCGCCT
>JBKHAU010000168.1:0-6120 GCA_046542725.1 Opitutales bacterium | reverse complement strand
CGACCACCTCATCGACTCGATCCGCGAGGCGGGGCATCCTTTCGTGATCCTTGACGACGACCCCGTGCGAGTGCGCAACCTGTGCGCGCGGAAGCTCGACTGCCGCCAGTTCCAGGCGATCGACGAAGAAACCCTCGAGGCCGCCGGCCTCCGCGAGGCCCGCGCCATCCTCTGCGCCCCACGCCAGGCCCATGAAGCTTTCGAACTGCTCGAGCATGCGCGCGGGCGGGCCCGCGTCCGCCCCTACGTGCGCGTCTTTGACGAAGAAGAGGCGCGGGCGGTGGAACAGCGAGGGGGGCACCCCATCGTCATGACCGAGGGTACCCTCGAGGGCCTCAAGGCCTGGGTCGATACCCTCCCTGACTGATGGGCGAGGCGATCTCCAGTGCCGCATTTCCCGCCATCGCCCAGTCTGCGCGCGGACTTCGCCCCGCTCACCGCACCGGCTTGGAGGTGCGCCGAAAGAGCCAGAGCGACGCGACAAGCATGAGGAGGGAAGGCGCAAGGGCGGCCCAGAAGGCGGGCACGGCTTCGGACACGAGCATGCCGGTGGCCTGCACGACCGCGAAGTAGAGGAGAAACGCGCCGATCGCCTGGGCCACGCCGACAGGGGGATTGGCGCGAATCGGTCCGACGGCGAAATGAACCCCGAGAGCGAGCGCGATGAGCACGTCGATGGGAGTCACGAGGGTACGGTAATAGCGCATCGCGTACTTGCGCGCGGCCGGGTCCTCAGCCCGCTCGAGCACCTCGATCACGCGCTGCAGCTGCCAAAAGGAGAGGTCCTGCGGCCGGCGCTTGAGGTATTGCATGAGCGTCGGGTCCTCGGTCAGGTCAGGCAACTCGCGGCGCTCGAAGCCGAGGTTGCGGACCATGTCCCCAGCCCGCGGATCAAAGGTCACCTCGCGCCCTTCGAGAAGCACCCAATGACCGGCGAGATCGTCGTAGTAGCCGCGGTTCGCGACGAGCCGGCGGGTCTCATTGCGGCCCTCGTCGAGAAAACTGGTGGTGATGCCATAACCGTGGTAGTCGTATTCGCTGAAGCGGTTGATGAACCAGCGGCGGTCGGCCTCGACGTTGTTGAAGGTGAGGTTCGGCACCACCCCGACCTCCTCGCGGGAGCCGGTTTCGTCGAGTTCTCCAGCAAAGCGGTATTGATCCCAGAGCTGGCGTGAGGTCTCCGTCGACCACGGCACAAACTGGCCGTTGAGCCAGAACAGACCTCCCGCCAGGAGCACTCCGGAGACCCAGCAATAGAGCGAGATGCGGCCCAACGAAAGGCCCGCATTGCGCATCGCCACCAGTTCCAGCCGCCGGTGGAGGGAGGAAAAGGCGATGAGCACCGAGATGAGCACGGTCAGCGGCAGCACGCCCGGCAGAAAGGTCGGCGTGACGATGAGATAATAGCGTAGGATCTCTCCCGTCGAAGCTCCAAAGGCAAGAAGCTCATCGAGATGGTTCTGCACATCTCCCACGACAAAAAGGCCCACGATGACGGCGAGAGTCATCGCAAAGGCTTTCAGCCATTCGAACAGGACGAGGCGGTCGAGGCGGGTAAACAACATGGGGAAACGCTCCTCACTCCGCTCCATTTCCTGCCGGGGTGCAACCTTCAAGCCGGCATGTGTCCCTTGACCAATGGGCCGCAAACGACACTCTGACGTCATGCCTTGGCGCGAAATCATCATCGATCGATATGGCAGGGACCCGGCCTGGGACGCGGCCATCGACGCCTTCGCGCGCGCCCCTGTTCTTGATTTGCAGAAGGAGGCGCTCGCCGGAGCCTGCAGCTCTCCGGAAGACCTGCGCCTGCTCGCCGACATCTTTCGGGACACCCCGCGCGAGCCGGAACCGCCCACCGAGCGGGCCCGCCTCTTCCTCTCCCTCGTCGACGAGTCCCCCGCTTCCCTCGCGGAATGGGTCAGCGGCCTCCAGGTCCTCTTTAGCTGGCTGCGGCGAGCCGGCCGCGGCACCTCCTTCGGCATGGCCCTGGGTTACTTGCAATGCTGCAGCGACGCCCTCGGCAGCGGTGCAAACTTCACCACCCTGCCCGACGCGGTCCAGGACATGCTGCACGAGCACGGGTTCGACGGGTAGGCACCGTTGGTGAAGCCGAGCGGTTGGCGCCATCGCCGCATGCGTGCCCCGCGCAAGTGCGACGGAGCGGAGAAGACGCTATTGGCAGCGCCTACTGCGATCGCAGGCTCGGGGCAGGTATCTGCGCAAAGGCCCCGGGCGCTTCGACGGCGAAATCTACGCGGCGGGGACCTCGTCTGAACCGACACGCGGCATCCTGAGTCTGAAGGCCGACGGGGACGTCGGCGCTCCCGGAATCAATCTGGGAAATCACCCCTGACAACTGCGGAATCCGGGCAAGCACCGGAATCCTTGTCTTCCGCCATCCGCCGCCGCGGGTTAAAAAAAGAAACCCCGCGCCTGTCTCCAGGGCGGGGTGAAAAGAAATCAGGGGAGGCCTCGCAGGACCTAGCGGCGGCGGCGGAACTTGTTGTGGAACTTCTCCACGCGGCCGGCGGTGTCGACGAAACGCTTTTCACCGGTGTAGGCAGGGTGAGAGTCGGCCGTCACGTCGCGCACGACGACGAAATACTCGGTGCCGTCGATCGTCTCCTTGCGGTCCGACTTCATCGTCGAGTGGGTGAGGAAATCCTTGCCGGTCGAGACGTCGCGGAAGCAGACCGGGTTGAGCTTGGGATGCAGATCGCTCTTCATGTTGGGTGTCTCCGGGAATGAACCTCGGTCGCCTCAGCCTTGGCGGGCCTTGAAGCGCGGGTTGGTCTTGCAGATCACATACACGCGACCACGGCGGCGCACCACTTGGCAGTCCGGGTGGCGGTTTTTCAAAGACTTCAGGGAGGAGGCGACTTTCATGGGTCTGAAATGAGGAAAAACGGTTAAAACGGCAAAGGGCGCGAGGTGTGTCAACGGTATTTGCCCGAAGATTGGCGGGAACAACCGCGGCCCGATCGGGTTCAGATGCCCCTCACTTCTGCTTGGCCCAGCTGTCCTTGAGGGAGACGGTGCGGTTGAAGACAAGTCGCTCCGGGGTGGAGTCGCGGTCGACGACGAAGTAGCCCTTGCGCTCAAACTGGACCGGCACGCCCTCCTGGCAATCGCGCAGGCCAGGCTCGCCGTAGGCCTGGATGACCTCGAGGCTGTCGGGGTTGAGGTGGTCGAGAAAGCTGCCGCCCGCGGGTGCGTCGTCGGGGTCGAGCGCGCTGAAGAGCTTGTCGTAGAGCCGCACCTCGAGCGGCACATGCTCGGTCGCCGAGACCCAGTGGATCGTGCCCTTCACCTTGCGCCCATCAGGGGCATTGCCCCCACGGCTCTCAGGGTCGAACTCGGCCTGCAGTTCGACGATCTCACCCGCATCGTTTTTCACCACGCCGGTGCAGGTGAGCAGACAGGCATAGCGCAGGCGCACCTCCCGTCCCGGCCCGAGGCGGAAGAACTTCTTCGGCGGGTCCTCCATGAAGTCGTCGCGCTCGATGAAGATCTCGCGCGTGAGGGGCACATCGCGTGTGCCGCGACCCTCATCGGCCGGATGGTTCGGCCCGGGGTACCACTCCACGTCGCCTTCAGGGAAATTTGTGATGACGACCTTGAGCGGGTCGAGCACGGCCATGCGGCGGTCGGCCCGTCCCTCGAGGTCCTGACGCAGGCAATACTCGAGCAGCTCGTATTCGGTCGTGCCGGGAAACTTCGTCACCCCCGCCTTTTCAACGAAGGTGCGAATCGCCTCGGGGGTGAAGCCGCGCCGGCGCATCCCGCGCAGGGTCGGCATGCGCGGGTCGTCCCAACCGCTCACGTGGCCCTCCTCGACGAGCTGCCGCAGCTTGCGCTTCGACATCACGGTGTAGGTGAGGTTGAGGCGGGCAAACTCGATCTGCCGCGAGGGAAAGATGCCGAGCTGCTCGATGAACCAGTTGTAGAGCGGACGATGATCTTCGAACTCGAGCGAGCAGAGGGAATGCGTGATGCCCTCGATGGAATCGCTCTGCCCGTGCGCGAAGTCGTAGGTCGGATAAATGCACCAGCGATCGCCCGTGCGGTGGTGGACCGTGCGCTTGATGCGATACATCGCGGGGTCGCGCATGTTGAGATTGGGATGCGCCATGTCGATGCGCGCGCGCAGGACCTTTTCCCCGTCCTTGAACTCGCCCCGGCGCATGCGCTCGAGGAGGTCGAGGTTCTCCTCCACCGGCCGGTCGCGAAACGGACTGTTCACCCCTGGCTCGGTGAGACTGCCGCGGTTGCGCCGCACATCCTCCGCGCTCTGGTCGTCGACATAGGCCAGGCCCTTGCGGATGAGGTCCTGGGCAAAGGCGTAGAGTTGCTCGAAATAGTCCGAAGCGTAGCAGAAATGGTCCCATTCGTAGCCCAGCCAGCGAATGTCCTCCTTGATCGCATCGACATACTCCACGTCCTCCTTTTCGGGATTGGTGTCATCCATGCGCAGGTGGGTCCGGCCGCCGTGGGCCCGCGCCATCGTAAAATCGATCGTGATCGCCTTGGCGTGGCCAATGTGGAGGTAGCCGTTGGGCTCAGGCGGGAAGCGTGTCTGCACGCGGTCGAAGCGACCGCTCGCGAGGTCTTCCTGGATCGCGTCAGCGATGAAGTGGCTGGGGGTCTCGTCTGCCATGGCGGAAAACCGCTATTGCAACCACGCCTGCCGGTTGAACGGAAGCGAAAACCAATCAGCTCCAACAATCGCCGCCTTGCGCGCGCGGCGGTGAGGAGTATCAGATCTCGGACAGCGGGGCTCCCATTCGCACCGCCGCAGGAGAACTCAGAGGCGTCGTCCTCGTCTTCTCCGACGTGAGCGAGGACTACCGCCTGCGGGCGGCCCTGGCAGCGAGCGAAGAGCGCCACCGTGTCGCCATGTCCGCGACGCGGGAGGGCATCTCCAATGCGAACTTCGTCACGGGTGAGGTCTATTTCAGCCCCCGCATGTATGAAATCATCGGGCGCGACCCGGCGGCAGGCCCGATCCCCGCCGAGGAATATTTCTCGCACATCCACCCGGCGGATCGTCCGGAAATCCTCGCGCCGCCCAGGAAGCCGCTGGGGTCCGCGTCCTGGAAATGGACTTCGCCCGCCAGCTCGTGCGCATCTCCCCCGAACTGCGTGCCCTGCACGGGCATGACCGCTTGGAATACACCCACGAGGAGGTTGCGGCGATGGTCCCGCCCGAGGATGGGGCACAGTTTCGCGAGGCGCTCCAGGCGGCGGTCGAGGAAAACGGAGAGCTCAGCCTCGAATACCGTATCCGCAATTCCACGACAGGTAAGCTGCACTGGATCTACGTCAAAGGTCGGGTGCAATACGACGAGACCGGCGGCCCCACCGGCTTCATCGGCGCCGCTCTCGACACCAGCGCGCACAAAGAGGGCGAGCTGGCGTTGAAGGAGTTGAACGGCATCCTCCACGCGATCCGCGGAGTCAATCGGCCCTTGGCGGTGGAGAGCGACCCGGACCGGCTGGCGCTAATCATCACCGCCATCCTCGTCGAGTCCCGTGGCTTCACCTGCGCTTGGATTCACCTCCTGAACACCGACCAACAGCCGGCCCACTTCGCCGCGGCGGGCTTCACCACCCCCGAGGAGGTCGTCCGCGAACGCGTCTTGGAGGCCGACCAACCCCGCATCCTCCGCTTTGCACAGGAGCACGAGGGACTCTACATTGCCCATCTGGCCGTCGCGTTGCCCGAGGCCCTCGCGGGCAATGCGAAGGAACGCGACCTCCTGCGCGACCTGAGCCATGACATCGCCTTCGCCCTCCATTCCCGGCGACTCGGCGAGGAGCGCGCCGAGGCGCTGGCCGAGATGGCGGCGGCAAAGGAGCGGGCGGAAGCGGCGAACCGGGCCAAGGATGAATTTCTCGCCGTCATGAGCCACGAGATGCGCACGCCGCTCAACCCCATCTGCGGCTACACCAGTCTCCTCCTCGAGGACGCCGGCGAGTCGACCATGCGGGAATCCCTTCTCGCGATCAACGACGCCGCCCACCGCCTTCTCCACCTCATCGACGACATCCTCGAGTATAGGCGCCTGAGCGCCGGGGCGGACCTCCGGCCAACCCCGCAGCCGACCCTTCTGCTCG
>JBKHAU010000167.1:0-6170 GCA_046542725.1 Opitutales bacterium | reverse complement strand
AGGCGCTCTTCGCCGTCGGGGTGCGACGTTCCTTCTTCGACGGCGCGGTGGAGGCCAGCGCCGAATACCGTTTTGAGTTGTTGCGTTCGGTCGACGCGGCTTCGGAGGAGCTCATCGGCGAGACGCGGGCCAATGTCGGCAGTCTGCTCTTCGGTGCCGGTTGGGACACGCGCGACCGCCTTATCGCGCCGACCGAAGGCGCCTCGGCCTACGCCCAGATGGAACTCGCCAGCCCGGTGATCGGGGCCGAAGCCTCCTTCCAGCGTTTCATCGTGCGCTCGAGCCTGCACCGCTCCTTCGACCATCGGCGCCTGCGGTGGCACTTCGGCTTTGAGGGTGGGGTGCTCGGCCGGCTCGGCTCCGAGGCCTTTGAGCTGCCCGTCAACAAGCGCTTCTTTCCCGGCGGAGAGAACTCCATCCGGGGCTACCGGGAGGGCGAGGCAGGCCCGCTGGACAGTGCCGGTGAGCCCATCGGGGCGGAGCTCTACGCCCTGGGTCATGTCGAGTTCGAAACCCGCCTGATCGGCTCCTTCAACGTCGTCCTTTTCGTCGACGGCGTCTGGTCGGCCGCCGATCTCGAGTCGATGGGGAACGGCGAAGCCCTCTTCTCGGCGGGCGCGGGTATCCGCTATGCCACCCCCCTGGGCCCGCTCCGCCTCGAGTACGGCCACAACCTCAATCCCCGCCCAGCCGACCCCGGCGGCACGGTGCATTTTTCCATCGGGTTTCCGTTCTGAGGATCGCAGGCGCGGGGCGCACGGGGTTCGTTCCCGGGCAATCGACCTGCGACTCGACCACGCCGGCGCTTCAGCCCGCCGTGCCGCGCGTTTCCTCGAGCGCCTTGTCGTCCGGCGTCTCGTTCTGGTTTTTCGCCACGATCGCGAGGGTCAGGACCCAGAAGGTGAGGATGATGTTGAAGAGGGGAAGCTGCAGCGCGGTGGGAAACTGATAGACGATGAAAAGGGCCGGGACCCAGACCGAGGCGTTGGAGATGAGGACCGGGAGCATGCGCTCGAGGAAGCCTTTCCGTCGCAGCGCCGCCCGCATGCGCGAAAGGCTGAAGCCGCTGTGAAACCAGAGGTAGGCGAGTGTCATGTCCGGCACCGCGAGCAGCGGACAGAAGATCGCCTGGTCGGTCACGACCTTGGCGAGGAGCGTCTTGAAGTCCGTCCCTTCGCCCCAGAACCAGGCCTGAAACTCGTAAAACAAGGCCACCTCCGCCCCCTTGAAGGCCCAAAACCCGACCGCAAAGAGGACCTCCGGCAGGGGTGCCCGCTCGCGGAGGAGAAACCGCCGAAAGACCAGCGGCAGCGCCCCGCCGAAAAACGCCGTGCTCACGATCGGGAAGAGCAGTCCGGTGCGCTCCCGCGCCTCCACCACCCGCTCCAGCGCCGCCTCGAAGGCGGGCCAGAACTGGTAGGCGAGAATGAGCGAGAGGGCGAAGGTGAAGAGGATCGCGGCCGGCACGAGGTTGCCCCGTGCCGCCACGAGCCCTTCGTGGGCCGCCGCGCGGAGGCGGCCGGGCGACCTTCGTGAGGCGGACGATGGATCAATCGGTTCCATGGACACAGTTCCGCGATTGCGCCGCAGGCGCGGCTGGAGGGCGAGCGTGGAATGGGGGAAGAGAAGGCCTCAAACGATCCTCGTCACCCGCAGCACCTTGATCTCGCGCACGGGGTCATCGACCACCTAGTCGATCATGAAACGGCCGCCCCGCGTCCTTGCGACGACCCTGCCCTTTGTGTCGGTGTAGGTCGTGTCCGCGCGCTGGTGGGGTTCAGCCAACTCGACGAGTATTCTGCGATCGGGCCTTCTCGCACGGCGGACAGCGTCGAGCGCGTCGTCGTGGAGAAGCGGGTCGTAGCGCTCCATCAGTCCGCTTCCAACTCGCCTCGGACGTCGTCCCAACGGTGAAAGCGCTCCCGCTCATCGAGCCGTCGGTAGATCGTGCGACCGGGCCCAACGGCGGTGCCGGACCGCCCATCCCGCCGCCCGCCGCCCGCCTCCTGCGCCTACAGCGCGTCGAGGTCGCGCAGGATCTCGCGTGGGCTGGAGCCGTTTTCAGGACCGACGATCCCTTCGTCTTCGAGGATTTCCATGATGCGGGCGGCGCGGTTGTAGCCGATCTTGAGGCGGCGCTGGAGCATGGAGGTGCTGGCGCGCTTGGAGGTGCGGATGACCTCGATGGCGTTGGGCACGAGGTCGTCGTCCCAGTTGCCCTCGGCACCGGCGCCGCCTTCGTCGTCGTCGCCCGACTCGACGGTGCGCTGGAACTGTTCGTCGAACTCGGGCTCGCCGTTCTTTTCCGCGATGTAGTCGACGATGCCGGCGATCTCGTCGTCGCCCACGAAGGCGCCCTGCGAGCGCACGAGATCGGCGCTGCCCGGGGGAAGGAAGAGCATGTCCCCCTTGCCGATGAGCTGGTCGGCGCCTCCGCCATCGAGAATCGTGCGGGAGTCGACCTTGGAGGCGACCTTGAAGGAGATGCGACTCGGGAGGTTGGCCTTGATGACGCCGGTGATGACGTTCACCGAGGGCCGCTGGGTGGCGAGGATGAGGTGAATGCCGGCGGCGCGGGCGAGCTGGGCAAGGCGCGCGATGCCCGTCTCGATGTCGGCCGGGGCGACCATCATGAGGTCGGCCAGTTCGTCCACGATGCAGACGACGTAGGGCAGCTTGGTCGGCAGTTCGCCGTCGAGGTCGGGGTCGCGCGGGACGGAGACGGCACTCGCCGAGGCGGCGCGCTCCTCGGGCGTGAGGGCGGCATCGAGCTCGGCCGCGAGGGCCTCGGCGGTGGCGCGCTCGCTGCGGTTGCGCGCCATCTTGGCGTTGAAACCGGCAATGTTGCGCACCCCCACTTCGGCAAACATCTGGTAGCGCCGCTCCATCTCGTTGAGGAGATACTTGAGCGCATTCGGGACCTTTTTCGGGTCCGTCACGACCGGGATGAGCATGTGCGGCAGCTTGTTGTAGACCTGCATCTCGACGATCTTGGGATCGACCATGACGAAGCGCAGATCATCCGGGCTGCTGTGGTAGAGAAGGGAGGTAATGACGCTGTTGATACAGACCGTCTTGCCCGAGCCGGTGGAGCCGGCGATGAGGAGGTGGGGCATTTTCGTGAGGTCGGTCACGAGGGGCTTGCCGCTCACTTCCTTGCCGAGGGCGATGGGGATCTCGGCCTTGGTGTCGACCCAGTCTTCGGACTCGAGGATGTCGCGGATGAAGACCGCCTGCGGCTGCTTGTTGGGCACCTCGATGCCGACGCACCCCTTGCCCGGGACAGGGGCGAGAATGCGCACGCTGAGCGCCTTGAGCCCGAGGGCGAGGTTCTTGTCGAGGTTGGCGATGCGCTCCACGCGCACGCCGGGGGCGGGGTAGACGTCGTAGCGGGTGATGACGGGGCCGGCGTGGACCTCGCCCATCGTCACCTTCACGCCAAACTCCTCGAGGGTGCGCACGAGGGCCTCGGCCGTCTCCTGATGGTGGGAGGAGGTGTCCTCCGTCGGCGGGGCGGGCGGCTCGAGGAGCAGCTTCATGGGCGGGAAGACGTAGTTGCCGCGCTTGTCGGGCAGGCGGGTGGCGGCCTTGCGGGTCTGCTCGCTGGCGATGATGCGCAGCTCGCCGGAGCTCGGCGGGGCGGCCGCGGCCTTGCCCGGTCTGGCCGCCGGGGCGGGGGTGGACGGCTCGTCCGGGGCGAGCGCCTCCTCGTCTTCGCCGGGTGCCGGGAAGGGCGCGGGAGCGGCGACCTTGGCCGGCGCGGCGGCCGCTTCCTTGGCGGCGGGCTGGCCCTTCTTGCCTTTGCGACCGAAGGGGCTGAAGCCGGGCTTGGTCGGAAAGGGTTCGGGCGTGGTTCCCTTCGCCGTGCCCGGTGCGGAGGCGGCGTCCTCGGCCGGGGGCGAGCCCCTGGTCGCCTTCGCCGGGGCGCTGGCCTTGGCCTTGGCGGCCGCCTCGCGCCCGAGTTGGGCAAGGCGCTTGCGTTCCTCCCGCGCCTTGCGGCGTTCGGCCTTGCCTTCCTTCCAGCGACGGAAGCTCTCGGCCGCCCCCGTGCTCACCTCGCCGAGCAGGTTGTCCCCGAAAAGGAAAAACACCGAAAAGGCCGCGAGAATGCCGAAGACCACGAGCGTGCCCACCATGCTGAGCCACTGTTGGAAAAAGCCGGCCTCGAAGGGCGAGCCATAGACCGCGGTCCCGACCCAGCCGCCCATGCCATAGGGAAAGTAATTCGGGTCGGCCGCGATCGTCCGCCCCTCCATCCCCTCGATCTGGAGAACCTGGCCAAAGACCGCGGTGGCCACCACGAGCACGATGAGTGCGGCCACCTTGCGCAGGTTGAGGACCCAGGCGTAGCTCCGGAAAAAGATGAAAGTGAGCCACGCAAAGGCCAGGGGCACCCACCAGGAGGCCAGGCCGATGCTCAGGTTGAGCCAGTAGCCGCCCTTCGCGCCAAAGAGCCCGATGATGTTCCGGCCCGGGTCCTCGGTGGAGAAACTACCCGTCTGATTGGGGTGGTAATCGAAGAGCGCGAGTGCCGTGAGGACCGTGAAAATGAGGCAGACGAGGGCGAGGAAGGGCCGCGGACGCGCTCCCTTCCGCCGAAAACCAGCGGGCTTCGGAGTCTCTGTGGATGCCTTTTTGGCCATTGTATGCAGTTGAAAATGAGCAGCCTACGCCAGCGAAGAGAGCGTTGACTGCGGGTTTGACGGGGTCGTCAGCTTGCAACTCAATCGTCGGCATGGACGTGCTGGTCTTCAACCCCATTTATCAGGAGCGCGTGTGGGGCGGGCGTGGTCTCGAGACCAGCCTGCAGCGGGATCTGCCGCCCGACCGCCCGATCGGCGAGAGCTGGGAGATCGTCGATCGCCCCGAGGCCAACTCGGTGGTGGGCCGCGGACGCCGCCAGGGTCAGACCCTCGCCGAGTTGCGCGCCTCCGACTGCGCCGCCCTCATGGGCCCTCGCTGGGACCCGGCACGCCCCTTTCCCATTCTCGTCAAGTGGCTCGACTGCCGGGAGCGGCTCAGCCTGCAGGTCCATCCGCCCGCCGAGGTCGCGCCCCGCCTGGGCGGCGAACCCAAGACCGAGAGCTGGTACGTCGTCGAGGCCACGCCCGAAGCCGCCCTCCTCGCCGGCCTGCGCAAAGGAGTCACACGAGAGCAATTCGAGAAAACGCTCAAGGCGGGCGGCGATCTCGAAGCCCTCGTCACCCGCCTGCCGTCGCGCGCGGGCGACGCCCTCTTCGTGCGCAGTGGCCGCCTCCACGCCATCGACGCCGGCAACCTCATCCTCGAGATCCAGCAAAACAGCGACACGACCTACCGCGTCTTCGACTGGAACCGCACCGGCCTCGACGGCCAACCGCGGCAGCTCCACATCGAGGAGTCGATGGCCTCGATCGACTTCGAGGACTTCGAGCCCGCCCTCCTGCATCCCGAGGGTGACGCTGTGGTGCTCGCCGAGAGCGAGGTCTTTCGCCTCCGCCGTCTCACCCTCCCGCCCGGCGGCCACCTCGACTTCGAGAGCGGCGAGCAGCCCCGCATCCTCAGCGTCGTGGAGGGTAGTCTGCTCTGCGCCAACGGCCTGCACTTCGACCGCGGAAGCAATCTCCTCATCCCCTACGCGACCGCCTTCCACGCCTCCTGCATGGCCGAGACCGTCGTTCTGGTGACGGACGACTTCGTCTGAGCACGGTTGCCGTCTGCCGCACGGCTCCACCGCTCCCCACTGTGCCATCTTGCGCCAGCGGCGGGACAAGCTGACCCCCTTGGCCGGTGGCCGGTGCACGGTGCCGCGAGGTGCGGAGCGATGGCCTTGCCCGCCCTCCGCCCGGGCCCGTCCTCGATTTGGGGGTTGAAAACGGCTGGGGATGCCCGACCGTGGTCGATTGGTCTGATAAATGCCAACCAGAACGATCCATGCCGGAAAACAAGCCCGACACCGACAGCCTGAAGCCCGACCCTCAGGCCCCCGCCCCCGAGGAAACCGCCGACGCGAAGGCCGATTCGTCCGCTCCCGAGATGATCGCCCCAGCATGGCCCATGCGACGTCCCGGCGGCGCCGTGCGCCCCGCGATGAAGGCAAACACCGGCTTGCTCATATGCTCGCTCACAAACTCGCCGGCATCGATCTCCATAGCCCCGCCGATCTCGCCGATCAGCACCACGGCCTCCGT
>JBKHAU010000166.1:0-6180 GCA_046542725.1 Opitutales bacterium | reverse complement strand
CGTAGCAGTCGCCGTTCTCGCCGACCGGGATGTCGAAGTCGACGAACTGGTACATCGCGTAGGGCTGGGCCTTGCGGAGGTCCCAAGCCCCGCCCGAAGCGCGTAGCATAGGCCCGGAAAAGCCCCAGGCGAGCGCGTCCTCCAGCGACACCACGCCGATGTCGACCGTCCGCTGCTTGAAGATGCGGTTCTCGGTGAGCAGCCCCTCCATGTCGTCGACGAAGGCGAGGAACTCCTTGGTCCACGCCCGCACGTCGTCGGCGAAGCCCTCCGGCATGTCGCGGTTGACGCCGCCCGGCCGGTAGTAGTTGGCGTGCATCCGCGCCCCGGTCAGGCGCTCGTAGAACTCCATGGTCTTTTCGCGGTGCTCGAAGCCCCAGAGCAGGGGCGTCATCGCCCCGCAGTCGAGCGCCATGGTGGTGATGTTGAGGAGGTGATTGCCGATCCGGGTCACCTCGTCCATCAACGTGCGCAGCCAGAGCGCCCGTTCCGGCACCTCGACCTGCAGCAGGTTCTCCATCGCCAGGACGTAGGCGTGCTCCTGCATCAGCATGGACGTGTAGTCCAGCCGATCGAAATACGGGATCGACTGGATGTAGGGGCGGTACTCGATCAGCTTCTCGGTGCCGCGATGCAACAGGCCGATATGCGGGTCGGCCCGTTCGACCACCTCGCCGTCGAGTTCCAGCACGAGACGCAGCACGCCGTGCGCGGCCGGGTGCTGCGGCCCGAAATTCATGGTGAAGCTGCGCATTTCCACGTCGGTGGGCATCGCGTCCTCGTTGTTCGGCCGGTCCTTCAGGAGGCCTTGTCGACCTTTTCGTCGCCGGGCAGCGGTTCGCCGCCTTCCCAGGGACTCAGGAAATCGAAGCTGCGCCAGTCCTGGGTGAGCTGGACCGGCTCGTAGACCACGCGCTTTTGCTGCTCGTCGTAGCGGACCTCGACGTGGCCGGTGAGCGGAAAGTCCTTCCTGAGCGGGTGCCCCTCGAAGCCGTAGTCGGTCAGCAGCCGGCGCAGGTCGTCATGGTCGGCGAACAGGATGCCGTACATGTCCCACGCCTCGCGCTCGAACCACCCGGCGGTGGGAAACAGCGCCTGGACGGAGGGCACGGGCGTGTCCTCGTCGGTCTGGAGCTTCACCCGGATGCGTTGATTGTGCTTCGGGCTCAGCAGGTGATAGACGACCTCGAAGCGCGCCTCGCGCATCGGCCAGTCGACACCGCAAAGGTCGACCAGTTCCTGGAACAGCGCCGACGGCTCGTCCCGCAGCCACTGCAGCACGCGGCGCACCGCTTCGCGCTGGATGTCGACGGTGAGTTCGTCGCGCTCGAGGCGGCTCGCCACCACGTCGTCGGGGAAGTGCTGGGTCAGGGCGTCGCGCAGGTCCTGCAACGCCTCGATGTCGACCTGCCAACGTTGGGTCATGGCGCCTCAGCGATCGATGGTGCCGGTCTGGCGGATCTTTTTCTGCAGCTGCATGATGCCGTAGACGAGCGCCTCGGCCGTCGGCGGGCAGCCCGGCACGTAGACGTCGACGGGCACGATCCGGTCGCAGCCGCGCACCACCGAATAGGAGAAGTGGTAGTAGCCGCCGCCATTGGCGCACGAGCCCATCGAGAGGACGTAGCGCGGCTCCGACATCTGGTCGTAGACCTTGCGGAAGGCGGGGGCCATCTTGTTGCAGAGCGTGCCGGCGACGATCATCACGTCGGATTGGCGCGGGCTCGGGCGGAACACCAGCCCGTAGCGGTCGAGGTCGTAGCGGCTGGCGGCCGCGTGCATCATCTCGATCGCGCAGCAGGCGAGGCCGAAGGTCATCGGCCACATCGACGAGGCGCGCGCCCAACTCACGAGGTCGTTGAGGCTCGTGACGAAGAACCCCTTGTCCTTCAGGCCGTCGTTGACCTGGTCGAAGAGGTTCTCGGATGCGCCGCCCTGCCGGGACAAAGCGGTGGTGGCGGTGCTCATTCCCATTCGAGCGCTCCCTTCTTCCATTCGTAGACGAAGCCCACGGTCAAGATCCCGAGGAACAGCATCATCGAGAGCCAACCGTAGAGCCCGATGGCCCCCAGCGACACCGCCCACGGGAACAGGAACGCGATCTCCAGATCGAAGATAATAAACAGGATCGCCACCAGATAAAAGCGCACGTCGAACTTGCCGCGGGCATCCTCGAAGGCCTCGAAGCCGCATTCGTAGGGGGAAAGCTTGGCATGGTCCGGGTTTTGCCGGGCGATCACCAGGGTGGACAGCATGATGATGCCGGCCAAACCGATGGCGATTCCGAGAAAAATGAGGATCGGAAGATACTCAGCCAGCATGGTCCACCCCTCGATGGTTGGCACGACGCGCGGCGTTGCTTTGGCACGACCGGCCGCCCAGATGAAGACGGTACGGGGCCGCAGCCTGCCGCGCGGGCGATCGTGCCGAGCCGTCGCCCACCCCTCGTTCGCGCTTTGTATGTGGAAGCATTCGAAGGAGAAGGCGATGCGACCAACGAGCCATATGGTCCTCGCTGCCCTGCTGCTCCTGCTTCCGGGCTGGGGCGGCGTGGCGGGTCTTGCCCTCGCCGACCCAGGCACCCGCCTCGAGCGCGGCGACCGGCTGCCGGGAGCGCCGGAGCCGCCCGAGCGG
Source organism: Opitutales bacterium (assembly GCA_046542725.1). GTDB lineage: Bacteria > Verrucomicrobiota > Verrucomicrobiia > Opitutales > Oceanipulchritudinaceae > CAWVVV01. Next base: position 3,546 of record JBKHAU010000166.1, on the reverse strand, counting down.
CGCGTCATCCGCGGCCCCGACGGATCGGTGGGAGGCAGCGCCGACGGCTCGGTGGCGCGGGACAATGCCGGCACGGCGACGGGCAGCGTGCGGTCCGATCCGGACGGCAGGGGTAGTGTTACGCGCGAGACGGACGGCACGCTGCGCGGCGTGCAGCCGGGCGAGGCCCGCATCCAACGCTTCGAGCCGCGGCGGCCGTGACGGTTATTGGGATGGTCGTGGGGAATTGGCGGGAGTGACGGGACTCGAACCCGCGGCCTCTGGCGTGACAGGCCAGCGCTCTAACCGACTGAGCTACACCCCCTGGGGAAGTGGCGGTGGGTCTAAGGGTCCGGCGTCCCCCTGTCAAGCGCTCCGTCGACCGCTTGAGCCCGCTGCCATTCGCGGCTAGGTGAGGGGCATGCGGGCGTAGCTCAGCGGAAGAGCACGGCGTTTACACCGCCGGTGTCGGAGGTTCGAACCCTTCCGCCCGCACCATCCCTACCGGGACGGCGCACCACGCCTCGCGGACCCTGCAGCCTCAGGCGTTCAGCGCGTCCTTGAGCTGCTTGCCGGCACGGAACTTGGGGGTCTTGGAGGCCGGGATGTCGATGCTCTCGCCGGTGCGCGGGTTTCGCCCGGTGGTCGCTTCGCGGTTGGAGACGGCAAAGGTGCCGAAGCCGACGAGGCGGACCTCGTCGCCCTCCTTCAAAGCATGGGTGATGCAATCCAGCATGGCGTCGACGGCCTTGGTGGCATCCTGCTTGGACAGCCCGCTGTGACCGGCCACCTTGGCAACGAGATCGTTCTTGTTCACCGTGAGCTCCCCGAGCGTTGATGAAAAGACGGAAACCCAATGTTTCCGCCAAAACCCTAACGCTAGGAATTTCCGGCCGTCAACGGGCTGATCGCTGGGCGAGGCCCGATTTCCGGGGAAAACCGCCCCGAGCGGCCCGCCGCGCGTGGGGCGGACCGCTCGGGGGCCGGTTCAGTTGGGCAGCGCCGGCGTCGATTCGCCCTTGCGCTCGCCCTTGGCGATCGCCTCGGGCTCGACATCGACCCACTCGATCGCCTCGGGCTGACGGACCAGCGCCTCGGCGAGCACCTCGTCGATGCTCGAGACGGGCACGATCTCGAGCCCCTTCTTCACGTTGGCCGGGATGTCGGCCAAGTCCTTCTCGTTCTCCTTCGGGATCAACACCGTCTTGATGTTGCCCCGCAGTGCGGCGAGCAGCTTCTCCTTGAGGCCGCCGATCGCCAGCACCCGGCCGCGCAGCGTGATCTCGCCGGTCATGGCCACGTCGCGGCGCACCGGGATTTTGGTGAGCACCGAGACGATCGAGGTGGCCATGGCGACGCCGGCCGACGGGCCGTCCTTCGGCGTGGCCCCCTCCGGCACGTGGACGTGAATGTCCGTCTGCTCGAAGGTCGGCGGCTTGATGCCGAGGCTCACCGCCTTCGAGCGGACATAGGACTTCGCCGCCTGCACCGATTCCTGCATCACGTCGCCGAGCTTGCCGGTCATGGTGATCCGGCCCTTGCCGGGCAGCATGACCGATTCGATGGTCAGCAACTCGCCGCCCACCTCGGTCCAGGCCAACCCCGTCGACACCCCGACCATGTCCTCCGCCTCGGCCTCGCCGTAGCGGAAACGCGGCACGCCGGCGAACTTGTCGAGGTTTTTCCCGGTGATCTTGATGGTCTCCTTGCCGTCCACCAGGATCGTCTTGGTCGCCTTGCGGGCGAGGTTGGCGACCTCGCGCTCCAGATTCCGCACCCCCGCCTCGCGGGTGTAGTGGCGGATCAAGCCGGTGACGGCGTCGTCCTTGAGGTCGAATTCGCCCTCCTTCAGCCCGTGATCCTTGCGCTGCTTCGGGATCAGGTGCCGCTTGGCGATCTCCAGCTTCTCGTCCTCGGTGTAGCCGGGGATGCGGATGATCTCCATGCGGTCCAACAGCGGCTGCGGCATCCGCAGGGTGTTGGCCGTGCAGACGAACATCACGTCGGAGAGATCGTAGTCGACCTCGAGATAGTGGTCGTTGAAGGCGTGGTTCTGCTCCGGATCCAGCACCTCGAGCAGCGCCGAGGCCGGATCACCCCGGAAATCGGCGCCCATCTTGTCGATCTCGTCCATCATGAAGAGCGGGTTGGAGGCCTTCGCCTTCTTCATGGACTGGATGATCTTGCCGGGCATCGAGCCGATATAGGTGCGCCGATGGCCGCGGATCTCGGCCTCGTCGCGCACCCCGCCCAACGAGACGCGCACGAACTGCCGGCCGGTCGCCCTTGCCAGCGACTTGCCGAGCGAGGTCTTGCCGACGCCGGGCGGGCCGACGAGGCAGAGGATCGGCCCTTTCATTTTCTGGACGCGCTGCTGCACCGCCAGATACTCGACGATCCGCTCCTTGACCTTCTCCAGCCCGTAGTGATCGGCATCGAGGATGGCCTCGGCCGCCTTCAGATCCTTCTTGATCCTGGAGGGCTTCTTCCACGGGATGGACAGCATCCAATCGAGGTAGTTGCGCACGACCGTGGCCTCGGCCGACATCGGACTCATCGTCCGCAGCTTCTTGACCTCGGCCAGCGCCTTGTCGCGGGCCTCCTTCGAGAGCTTGGTCTTGCGGATGCGCTCCTCCAGCTCGGACACCTCGTCCTTGCCGTCGTCGAGCTCGCCCAGCTCCTTCTGGATCGCCTTCATCTGCTCGTTCAGGTAGTACTCGCGCTGCGTCTTCTCCATCTGACGCTTCACCCGCGAACGGATGCGCTTTTCCACCTGCAGAACGCTGATCTCGCCCTCCATGTAGCCGTAGAGGCGCTCCAGGCGCTCGGCCAAGGAGGGGGTCTCGAGCAATTCCTGCTTGTCCGAGATCTTCAGCGAGAGGTGCGCCGCGACCGTGTCGGCCAGCTTGGAGGGGTCCTCGATCTGCCCGAGGGAGACGAGCACCTCCGGCGGCACCTTCTTGTTGAGCTTCACGTACTGCTCGAAATTGGTGACCACGGCGCGCGCCATCGCGTCCAACTCGCGCGGGTCGGCCTCCGCCTCGGGCAGCACTTCGCCCGCGACCTGGAAGAATTTCGGGTTGTCGACGAACGCCTTGATCAGCGCCCGGCTCTGCCCCTCGACCAGCACCTTGACCGTGCCGTCGGGCAGCTTCAGGAGCTGCAGGACCGAACTGACCGTGCCGACCCGGTAGATGTCATCGGGTCCCGGATCGTCCTGCGAGGCATTCTTCTGCGCAACCAGGAGGATCTGCTTGTCCTCCTTCATCACTTCTTCGAGCGCCGCGATCGACTTCTCGCGTCCCACGAACAGCGGCACGATCATGTGGGGGAACACCACGATGTCGCGCAGCGGCAGGACGGGAAAGATGGTGGTCTCTGGGGAATGCGGCATGGATCCTCACTTCCGGGTGCGACGTCCGTCGCATCGAGACAACTACGTGGCGTCCCCCTCGCTGGCTTTCAAGCCATCCATCTTGCAGCCCGCCGGCACTCCCGGAGGTCGATCAGCTCGCCGGCTGGACGGGTTCCTTGTGGCCGTGGCGTTCGGCGTAGATCCGCAGCGGC
>JBKHAU010000165.1:0-6191 GCA_046542725.1 Opitutales bacterium | reverse complement strand
CGATACGCCGCTCTCGATCACCCTTCCGGGACTCGATGCGGGCACCTCCTACTTCTTCCGCGCGAGTGCGATCGACCTGACCAATGGTGGCACGGCGCACTACGGCGAGACCCTTTCCTTTACCACCCTATCGGTCGGGCAGACGACGGAGAATCTGACTCCGGTGATCGCCGTGCCCGAGCTGTCTGCCTATCCCCTCTTTCTCGGTCTGGGTGCCATTGCGGCGGTCGTTTTGCGACGTCGCCGCCGCTAGCAGGTTCTCTCTCTCCCTTGCTAAGGCATCCAGCGGGCGCTGATGATAAGCCCTTGAGCGCGGAGTGCGGCCATGATGGCCCGCTCCGCGCTTCTCATTTGGGCGCGGTGGTCGGCGTCGCGATCGTCGAGGCCGGCGAGGTGGAGCCAGCCATGCACGAGGTAGAGCGTGAGTTCGTCGGCGAAGGTATGCCCGAAGTCGGCGGCGTGCTCCGCGGCGTAGGCCGGACAGATGGCGAGGTCGCCGAGGTGGCCATCCTCGGGCGAGCCGGGGAAGGTCATCACGTCGGTGAGCGAGGGATCGTGGAAAAACGCCTCGTGCAGCGAGCAGCAGGTGCGCTCGTCGACGAAGGCGATGTCGAGGGCGCCGGGGCCGACGCCAAACTGCTCGAGGCCTTCGTCGAGAAAATGGAAAAGACGGGACACCGAGGCCTCCTCGAGGCGGAGGCGTGGATCCTGCAGGTTGACCTCAACGGCGCGGGGCATCGGACGGGGCGGGGGGCGAGGCGTCTTCGCCCGGGGTGGAGGTCGGGGCCGCTTCCCCGCTGGTGGTGGGGGCGGCGGCAGACCCCCCGCCGAGGCGCTCGCCGAGTTCGGAGAAAGGTGCCCGACTCCCTTTTTTGCGTGTCTGTTTGCGGGCGAGCGCCTCGGCGGCGCCCTCCTTCGGGTATTCCACGCGGGCGTGCAGCATGTTGAGGAGGGTGAAGGAGAAGCTCTCGCGGATGCGGGAGAGCTCCTGGTAAGTGATCGGGCACTCGTCGAGTTGACCGTCCTCGATGCGCGCGCGGAAGATGCTCACGAGCAGTTCGTCGATCGACTGGGGCGTGACCTTGCGCAAGCTGCGGCCGGCCGCTTCGCAGGAGTCGGCGAGCATGATGATGGCGCTCTCCTTGAATTGCGGGCGCGGCCCCTCATAGCGGTAGGTGTCCTCATTCACCTTGTCCAATTCGATGCGCGGGGCGTCGAGGCCGGCAATCTCGGAGGTCTGGTCCTGTTCACGCCTGCGCTCGAGCGCCTTGTAGTAAAAATACTGGATCAGGGTCGTGCCGTGATGTTGGCGGATGACGTCGAGGATGATCTTCGGGAGCCTGTATTCGCGGGCGAGGACGGTGCCCTCTTTGACGTGCGCCTTGATGACGAGGGCACTCATCGAGGGATTGCGCTCGATATGGGGATTGCGCGCGTCGCGCTGGTTTTCGGTGAAGTAGTCGGGCTTCACCATCTTGCCGATGTCGTGAAAGAGGGAACAGACGCGGCACACGAGGGGATTGGCGCCGATCGCGGCGGCGGCGTTTTCCGACAGGTTGGCCACCATCAGGCTGTGGTGATAAGAGCCCGGGGCCTCGAGCTGGAGGCGGCGCAGGAGGGGGTGGTTGAAGTCCGTCAGCTCGAGCAGCGTGATGTCGGTGGTGGTCTTGAAGAGGCCTTCCCAGAACGGGAGGAAGCCGATGAGGACGACCCCGGTGAGCCCGCCCACGCCGATCGCGGTGAGCATGCGGTAGAAGATGGTCAGCGGCTCGGCCGAGTCGCGCAGGGCAAAGAGGAGGACGGCGAAGGCCATCATCACCCCGCTGTAGAAGCCGGCCCGCACCACCCGTGTGCGCACCTGCGTGCGCCGGATCAGGCTGATCCCGACGAGCGCGACGAAAAACGAGACCACGACCATGCTGATCGAGTTGCCCTGCATCAGTCCATTGAGCATGGCGAGGACCACCGCGCAGATAATGCCGGCTCCGAAACCCAGGAGCATCGCGATGAGCATCGGGGCCATCGCGACGGGAAAGAGGTAGGGCAGAAGGGGGAGCAGCCCGCTGGTGCCCTCCGCCGCCAGGGTGTCGCCGATCTCGAGGATGATCCGGTAAACGAAGACCTGCAGCATCACCGTACTGCCGGCGAGAAGGAGGGTGCGGCGATTGCGCGTCAGGCGCACGCCCGTCATCTTCAGGTAGATCAGGACGCAAAGCAGCACTGCAAGGGTGATCGCGAGGCGCTCAAAGAAGAGCGCGTCAAAGCCGAGGCGCGCGTCGATCCCCGCCACGAGGGCCCGCTGGTAGGCCTCGAGTTGCTCGAGAGCGAGGAGCGAGACGCGGGTGTTGGGCTCCACGATGGTTTCGCCCTCGGCGACGGTCCTGCGCACCGGTGCAACCTGGGCGATGAACTGTTGCCGCAACTCCGCCGTACGGACCTCGTCGAACTGCAGGTTGCTCTGGAGTCCCTCGCGCAGAATGCGGAGGAGGGCGAGGGAGGAGTCGCGCGGGGCGTCGAGCGCGGCCAGGTTGATGCGGAGGGTGCGCAGGGCCTCTCCGAGGGAGACCAGGTTCACCTCTTCGACCTCGCCGGCCTCGTTTTGGATCTGGAAGATGCGAAGGTTGTCCGTCGGCAGCGTCTCGACCGAGGATTCGTCGTAGATCCCCGAGCGGTAGAGGCGTTCAAGCTCGAAGAGAGACTCGCGCAGAACGCGTTCGCGGCGCTCGCGGGGGATCTGATTGAAGAAGATGACGAGGTCGTTGGCGCGGAGGCTGTAAGGGTTGCCGGGCTCGTAGTTGCGCAAAAAACGCTCCACCTCGTCCGCCCGCAGGGCATAGCGGCTGCGCTCCGCTCCCTCGGGGATGCCGGCGAACTCGGTCAAGTCCTCGTGCAGCTGCAGGAGGTAGTCGCGGAAGGTGGTGAAAGGCGACTGGTCGAGGGTGTAGACGGGCGGGGCCTCGGCACCCTTCTTCGCCTGGGCGCGGGCCGTCTCGATCTCACTCTGATAGGTGAAGGCCTTTTCCGCCACGATGCGCACGCGCGACGACTGGCCCTCCTGCAGGACCGGCCCGGCCGGCGAAAGCCCGTAGAAGGCGAGCAGCGAGACCGCCAGTCCGAAGAGGAGAAAGAGGGAGGTGTTGACCCAGATGGAGCGCTCGAACTTGCGGCGCCCCACTTCTTCGAAAACGGATTCACGGCGCCGGCGGGTGGCGACGACGACGTCCTTGCGGGATTTCTGGCGGTTAGAGGCCATGAGCGATCACTCCGCGCGAAACTCGCGCGGGCTGTGTGCGCCGGTTTCGGCTTCGTATTTCTGGTAGGCCGTGATGATCTTCTGGACGAGGGGGTGACGGACCACGTCGGATCCATCGAGGTAATGAAAAGCGATTCCCTCCACCCCGTGGAGGACCTTCTCCGCCTCTTTCAGGCCGGAGTATTTGTGGCGCGGGAGGTCGACTTGGGTCTTGTCCCCGGTGATGACGTAGCGGCTCCCGTTCCCCAGACGGGTGAGCGCCATCATCATCTGCTCGGGCGTCGTGTTTTGCGCCTCATCGAGGATGACAAAGGCGTTGCTCAGGGTGCGGCCGCGCATGTAGGCGAGGGGTGCAATCTCGATCTTGCCGGGGCGCTGGTCGCGCGGATCGCCCATCAGGCGGACGGCGTCCATCGGGTCGAGCATCTCGTTGATCGCGTCGAAAAGGGGCTGGAGATAGGGGCGCACCTTTTCGTTGAGGTCACCCGGCAAGAATCCCAGGGCCTCGCCTGCCTCGACCGCCGGGCGGGTGAGGATGATGCGCTCGACCGACCCGTTGAGGAGGGCCTCGATCGCGCAGGCCACCGCGAGGTAGGTCTTGCCCGTGCCGGCCGGACCGATCCCGAAGACGATCTCGCGCTCCCGGATGGCTTGCAGGTAACGCTTCTGGTTGAGCGTCTTGGGCACGATGCTGGTGCGCTTGAGGACGATGCGGGTCTTCTCGCTGAAGGCTTCGCGCATCTCTTCGGCCTCGCCCCGCACGACTGCCCCGAGCAGGTTGCGGAAATCGCCCTTGGTGATCTTGAGGCCGTTCAGGCGACCCTTTTCGAGCAGCTCGAAGAAGGTCTCGGCCAGTGCGATGGCGGCGGGCTCGCCCTCCACCTTCACCCAGTCATCGCGCGTCACCGTGCGCACCCCGAGGGCTTCGTCGAGGAGAAGGAGATTGCGCTCGTCGCCGACGAAGAGTTCGGCGAGCTGGCGCGGGTTCTGGAAGTAGAGGGTCTTCTCACTCATGGACGGCGGGGGATGGAGCCGAAATGAGGCTGGAGGACCTCCCAGGTCTGCTCGAGGGCCTGGGGGAGGGAGCGGGTCTCGCCGATCACGGGCATGAAATTGCAGTCCCCATCCCATCGCGGCACGACGTGGAGGTGGAGATGTTGGGGGATGCCCGCGCCCGCGGTCTTGCCCAGGTTCAAGCCGACGTTGAAGCCGTCCGGGTGCATCGCGGCCTCGAGCGCGGCCTGGGTCTGCACGAGCAGTTCCATCAGCTCGGCCCGTTCCGTCCGCTCCAGCTGGTCCAGCCGGGCGACCTCCCGGTAGGGCAGGACAAGGCAATGCCCAGGATTGTAGGGATAGCGGTTGAGCACGACGTAGTGCGCCTCGGCCCGATGGAGAATGAGCGCCTCGCGGTCGTCCCCTCCCTCCGCCAACGCGACGAAGGGGTTTTGCCGGGGTGCCCCTTCGCGCTTCGGGGCCGTCACATAATCCATCCGCCAGTATGCGTTGAGAATATCCATAGGAAAACAAAAGGCCTCGGGCGGGCCCCTTACCGTCCCATCGGACTGCGGGACGTCAAAACCGCCGGAGGGCGAGGCAACGAGATGCGCATACGAGCCCTCACACTGCCCGCCCCCGCTCCAATGTAAAGGGTCAACTCGGCGGGGAAGGCGGAGTGGGAGAGGGGAGTGGGGAGTGCTGAATGAGGAGTGCGGAGTGTCGCCTCTGCCCGGTCCTGATCGCTGCAGCCTCCCTTGGGGCGACGGCTTCAGCGGTGCGGTTCGCGGGGTGCGAGTGGGATGACCGGGGCTTGGGCGTTCCCTGCGCGAAGCGATCCGTTCCGCCCAATTCCACGGTTGCCGCCGGGCAGGGGCGCATCTTTCGTGCTCCTTTCAAGTTATGCGCACGGTGTTGGTAGTCGACGATAGCGGAGCTGCCGAGGAGTCGCTCGGCCCCCTCTTCGCTCGGGCGGAGCTGCAGGCGGTCTATGTCTCCAGTGCCGTCGCGGCGCTTGAGCGCTATGAGGCGGGCGATATCGCCATTGTCCTTTCCGAAGTCCATCTCCCGCGGGTCGACGGGCTTGTCCTCGCGCGCAAGCTCCGCCGGCGCGATCCCGAGGCCGTGATCGTGCTCATGACGGCGATCGATCGCAACGCCGAGCTCCTCGCCGCCATCAAGGTCGGGGTCTTCGACTTCTTTGTGAAGCCCTTCGCCGCCGCCGATTTTGTCGACAGCCTGCAGCGCGCGGTGGACTGGCGCACCCGCCTTCGGAGCAAAACCGCCCCCGCTGTCCCCGCCTCCGACGCCGCTGCGCCCGCTCTTGACCCGGCCAGGGAAGCCGCCTTGCAGGAGCGGGAGGCTCGTGTCGCGGAGCGCGAGGCCGCTTTTGAGCAAACCATGCTCGAGTGGGAGGCGATGGGAGGCACGGCGCCTGGCGCTGCCAGCGCTGCCGGGGAGGGGGAAAACGCCGAGCAGGCGGCCGCCCTCGCCGCGCGCGAGGCCGAGGTGGAACATCGCGAGGCGGCCCTCGCAGAGCGCGAAGCCTTCATCCAGGAGCGCGAAGCGTTTATCGAGGAGAGCGAGAATGCCCTCTTTGAAAAGGGTCAGCGCCTCCAGGAGTATGAGACCGAACTCGATCACCGCGCCGAGGGCATCGGTCAAGACGCACCCCCGGCCCCGGCCTCCGTCACCACTCCCGGCCCCGCTCCAGGGGACGAGGCTTGGGCTGAACGCGAAGCCGCCCTTGCGGAGCGCGAAAACACGCTCGAAGCGCGCGCCGCCGAACTCGCCGAGCGGGAGCGCCGTTTGAAAAAGAATGAAGCCCTCATCGAGGCTCGCGAACGCTACCTCCGCCAAAGCGAGAACATCCTCTTCGAGCGCGAGGATTGAGCGGAACCCCGATCGTTCGGCGCGTTTGTCGCCGCCCGCAATGCGGAACCTT
>JBKHAU010000164.1:0-6244 GCA_046542725.1 Opitutales bacterium | reverse complement strand
CGCTCTTGCAGGGAGGAACGAGTGGAATCGACGTTGGGTCCGGCGTGTAAGGAGTTTTTGATACGGCCTTTACTGGATGCCTCATGGTGCTGGCGGCGCCTCGATTCCCTGCAGAGAACCATGGTTTGGCGACCTTCGAGCCTCGTTCTGCAGATTTGACCCGGTTCGGCCGGGGCCCACGATGGGTTTTTCCGTGTCCCGCTCCGACCAACCTGACCTCTTTGGTAGCGCCTCGCCGCCCCCTCGCGAGGAGCCGGCCGCCGCCCACGCTTCCTCCGTTTCCCGTCGGGCGCCGCTCGCCGCGCGCATGCGTCCGCGCCGGCTCGAAGAGGTCGTGGGGCAGGCGCACCTCATCGGAGAGGAGGCGCTCTTGCCGCGGCTTCTGCGCACCCGCCAGCTCGGCAGTGTGCTCCTTTACGGGCCTCCGGGATCGGGCAAGACGACCCTTGCCGAGGTCATCGCGGCGGAGCTGGGGGGTCGTTTCGTGCGGCTCAACGCGGTGCTTTCGAACGTCGCCGAGCTGCGCGACGTGCTTCGCCTTGCCCGCCATTACGATGAGCCGACGGTGCTCTTCATCGACGAGATCCACCGCTTCAACAAGGCCCAGCAGGATCTTCTCCTGCCCGACGTCGAGGCCGGCACGGTCACCCTCATCGGCGCGACGACGCACAACCCCGGCTTCTATGTCATCCCTCCGCTCCTCAGCCGGAGTCATCTCTTCAAGCTCGAGCCGCTCGGGGAGGAGGCGGTGGCGGGCATTCTCCGTCGGGCCCTCGAGGATACCGAGCGCGGCCTCGGCGGGCACAAGGTGAAGGCGGAGCAGCCGCTCCTCCTCCAGCTCGCACGCATGGCCGACGGCGACCTGCGCCGCGCCCTCAACTCGCTCGAGACGCTCGTCCTCAGCCTCGCGATGGGGGCCGAACTGCGCGAGGCGGACCTCGAGGCCTTTGCCCGCGAGCGGCAGATCCGCTACGATGCGAACGAGGACGAGCACTACGACACGGCCTCGGCCTTCATCAAAAGCCTGCGCGGGGGCGACCCGGATGCGGGCCTTTACTGGCTGGCAAAAATGCTCATCGGCGGAGAGGACCCCCGCTTCATCGCCCGGCGACTCGTCATCTTTGCCTCCGAGGATGTCGGCCTGGCAGACTCGCGTGCGCTTTCGTTGGCCGTGGCGACCTTCCAGGCCTGCGATGTCGTCGGCCTGCCCGAGTGTGAACTCAACCTCGCCCACTGTGTCGCTTTCCTCGCCGCCTCACCGAAGAGCAATGCGACGACGACGGCGATCAGCGCGGCCAAGCGTGAAATCCGGGAGAACGGCCTCCAGCCCATTCCCCTCTGGCTGCGCGACAGCCATACCCAGTTGAACAAATCTCTCGGGCAGGGGGAGGGCTACCGCTACAGCCATGCATACCCCGAAGCGATCAGCGGGCAGGAATACCTCGTGGAGCCCAAGCGCTTTCTCGAACTGGGCCGCAATGGGGCCGAGGTCCAGATCGCCGAGCGCCTCGCCCGCTGGCGCACGCTGAAGGCCGAGCGACAAGCGCGGGAGTGAGGTGGTGTCGCTCTGGCGAGTCGCTGTGGGCGGCGACGAACCCGCCTGATTGCCCAGGATTGCTTTGGCGCCAAAGCCGCAAGCGCTCCCACCTCGAGGTCCAAGAAGATGGAACGATGTGCGAATCGCGCATCCTCCCGAGTCTGAAGGCCGACGGGGACGTCAGCGCTCCCGGGCTCCTGCCTTCTGCGAAGGCGCCGAATGTCGCGGAGGCAATGGGGGCCTGACCGCCCGCCGCGGTCGCGACGGCGGGGTTCGCGTCCACGCACCGGAACCAACCCGCGAACCGCTCAGGGGATCACGACGGTGTAGAAGCGCTGGACGGCGCCGGCGGCGGCGGGGTCCAGGACCTCGAGCGCTTCACCGAGAAAGGTATGCTCCTCGAGGATGGTCCATTGGGTAAAGGGCAGGCTAGGGTTGCTCGCCGAAAGCACGCGTCCACGCACCCCGAAGACACCGTCGGCGAGGAGGCGCAGGCCGCCCTGGGCTTGCGCCTGTTGCACTGTAAAGACGGGAGGCTGCACGTGGTCGCGGCTGCCTTGGCGTGCCGCGTTGCGCCCGTATTGCGGCCAGGCCGAAGCGGCGGGGCCGGCCGCAGTGCGGACCTTGTAGAGGCCACCATTGTACATGCCGAGGTAGAGATGCCCGTCCCCCGTGAGGAGCGGGGAAGAGTCGTTCAGGCCGGAGAAGTCGAGGGTCCAGCGCACCACGCCGGCCGGATCGAAGGAGAACAGGCGGGTCACGCCCGAGCCCTGAAATCCGGCGAGGTAGACGTTGTCCGCGGCATCGACCGCGGGTGAGGCGTAAAAGACGTCGCCCACCGCCACCAGCCACTGGAGGAGGCCGGCCTTGTTGAGCTTGTAAAGATAGCCGTCGCGGCTCCCGAAAAGCACATCACCGCCGCTGTCCACGACCGGGGCGCTGTCAATGATGTCCCCCGCCTCGAAGGTCCAGCGCACGGTCCCGTCGCGGTTCAGGGCGTAGAGCCGATGGTTGCCCGCGCCGACGTAGAGCGTGCCGTCGGCCGCCACCGAGATGGCCGCGCGGAGACGGTTGCTGCGGCCGGCCACGACTTCCACGTCGGTCGTCCAGAGGGTGGTGCCGTCACGCGCGAGCGCATGGATGCGTCCGGCCTCGTTGCCAAAGATCACCGCGCCATCCGGGCGCACCGCGGCCGCGCCGTAGATCGGGGCGTCGCTGAGTTCAAACCAGAGGACCTGACCGTCGTTGCTGAAGGCGTAAAACACGCCGTCGTTGGCCCCGACGTACACCATGCCGTTTTGGGAGACCGCGGGAGTCGCGGTGATGAAGGCCCCGAGATCGTATTTCCAACGCAGCTCGCCGTCCGGGTTGAGGGAATAGAGGAATCCGTCCCAGGAGCCGAAGTAGAGATTGCCCGCGTGGTCGAGGGCGACGGAGGAATGGATGAAGTCTCCCGCTGCAAAGGCCCACTGCAAGGTGCCATCGGGGGCGATGGCGTAGAGCTGATTGTCCTCCGCCCCGATGTAGAGGTTGCCATCGTGCCCAAGGGTCGGCGAGGCGTAGATGTCGCCGGCGGCCGCGAAGCGCCAGAGTTGGTCGCCGGGCAACTGCGCGAGCAGGCCGGAGGCGCCGGCGAAGAAGGCAAGGAAGGTGTAGAGGGTGGTTCTTTTCACGTCAGCTCGGGTTGGGGGAAGACTTCGGAATTGGTTGGGTGGGAAAGGGATCGGCGAGGGACCGCGAGGAGCGGATGGGTGAGGCAGAACACACTCCCCGCGGACGAGGTGGACTCGAGCTCGAGACGGCTGCCGGACTCACGGGCGAGCTGCGCGCAGAGGCTCAGAGCGATGCCCCAGCCGTCGAACTTGCTGCTGCCTTCGGCCCCGAGGAGGTCCCGTTGGCGGGCGAGGGGAAGGCCTTCGCCGGCGTCGGCCACACGGATGCGCACGGCCTCGGCGTCGGCCGTGAACGACACTTCGACACGTCCGCCGGGGGGAGTCGCCTGAACCGCGTTCTGCCCGAGGTGCTGGAGAATGAGGAGAAGGCGGTGCGCCTCGACCACCTCTACGCTACCCTCCGGAGCCTCCCCCGTCGCCAGCTCGACCGACTGCGCCGTGGCGAGCGGCGCGAGCTTGTCTTCGAGGATCTCGCGGAGGTCGGCCCATGTGTATTCGCCGGCCAATGGCTGGCGCTCCTGGCGCAGCATGTCGCCCACCTCGAAGACAAGGTGCCGCACGCGGTGAACCGCGTCGCGGGCGAGTTCGGCGTCCTCCAGGGCGAGCCCCTCGACGGTGCCGTCCCGCAGCCCGGCCTCGCACTTCCGGGTGAAGACCGAAAGGGTCGAGATCTGGTTCTTGAGCTCATGCACGAGATGCCCGCTGAGTGCGCCGAGGGCGGACATTTTCGACTTCATGAGGAGTTCGCGGTGGCTCCTGGCGAGCGCCTCGGCGTGTGCTTCGAGGCGACGGTTTACCTGCCGGAGGGAGCGACTGTAGAGACGCCCGAGGAGAGTGAGGACGAGCGCGCCGATGAGGATCGTGAGGGTCCCGAGAAAGAGGAGCTGCCGGTCGATGCGGGCAAAGGCGAGGGCGGCTTCTTCCCCATCGAGCCAGAAACGCACGAAATGCGGCGGCACCTCCGGGCCCGGTCGGAGCGGAAACGCGACCTCCACGAGCGGAGCGAGGGTGCCCTCCGCGACCGCTCCGGGGAAGAGCGCGCCGAGGTCGGCCGCCCGGTGGAAACGCGCCTCCGCCTCCCGCGGCAGGGGCGAGCGGTCCTTCTGCAGCGCGAGCGAGGCCGGGAGAGCGAGGAGCCAATCCCCCTCTGTCCCGAGCAACTCCACTCCCACGAGCCCCTCGAGGCGAGCGGCGTGCTCGACCGCGCGGCGCAGCGCCAGATCGGCCCCGCGCGCTGTCGTGGTCTGATTCACGCGGGCCGACATCTCGAGCCGTGCGAGGGCCTCGAGGGCCGCCATCTGCTGCGCGAGGTGGTCCTCTCGCAAGGCGGCACGCGCCTGCCAAGCGCCCGGCATGAGGATGAGCGTCTGCACCGCCAGCAGAGCCGCGATCAGGCCCCACGAGCGGAGGCGAGGGTGGTTCGGTCGCATCGGTCGGGGTGGTCTAGAAGGTGTAGGTGAGGCTGGTATGCGCGCGGCGCACCTCGTAGTCGTCCGCCGGATTGTTCCCCCGCAGGAGCTGAAGGCTCGCGCCCAGACTCACCCTCCAATCATCGGAGAATTCATAGCTGACTTGAGGCTCGAGGCCTCCGCTCAGGCGAACGCGCTCGCGCTGGCCGTCCTGCGCAAGGCGCTGGAGATACGCATAGTGGGTGACCGAGGCACCCAGGCGGGCCTCCCATCGGCCTTTTTTCCAATCGAGACGGAGGGTGCCGCGCGTATAGAGGAGGTCGTCGTACGCGCCGGCCGGATCCCAGTCGCGCCGCAGCTCGGCCCCCGCGCGGATGCGCCACGCGGCGAGCCGGCGGGACCATTTGAGGGCGAGGCCGAAGCGCTGCAGCTCGAGCACTTTTCCCTCCAGGCGGCGTCCTTCGGCGGTGCGCGCGAGCCGCTCGTCATAGGCGCGGGTGAGCCAGGAGGCGGCGACTTCGACCTCGCCTCCGAGCAGGTCGCGCCGGCCCCGGAGATGCGCGCCGGCAGCGTTGAAGCTCAGGCCCTCCAGCGCGTAGGCTTCGCGCTCGAGTTCGGCTGCCAGGCGCAGGGCATAGGCGCCCCACTGCTTCTCCACGAAGGGCTGGACTTCGGCGTGCCAAAGGCGGATCTGCATCCCCCCGGGCTTGCTCAGAAACGGGTCCTCAGCGATCTGCTCGAGGGCAAAGCCCATTGCCTGCACGCCTCCGCGCACTGGTCCGAGATTCTGGCTGTGCTGGAGGTGGAGGAGCGAAAAACTCTCGTGCGGGGCGTCCGCGGGCTCCGCATAGGTCGTGCCCGAGAACGAGGCAAAGGCATGCTGGCGGAGCCCCCGGGCACTGCCGTGTCGAAAGGCGGAGACCTCCAGTTCGGCCTCGAGGTAAGCGCTCTCTTCGGGCGTGGCGGCGGACTGCAGGACGTTGTCAGTGGCACCGGCATGCACCGTGGCGGCGGCGGACAACTGCCACTTGCCGCGCTCGCGTTGCACGGCCTGCATCGCGGCGAGCAACTCACGAGCCTGCACCTTGGCCTCCGGGGCCGCCTCCGCGGCATCCTCCTCCGCGGCAGTCTGCTCGCCGCCGGGAAAGAGCAACCTCATGAGTTCGGCTTCGCTCATCGGAGCCTTTTCGGCGGAGAGGGCAAAGACCGCCGCGAGAGCGAGGCCGGGCAGGGCCCACCCCCAGGTGGCAGCGCGCGTGTGGCGGCCGCGGCGAGGTTGAAAAGGGCGCGTCATGCGGTGGGAAAGAGGGAGCGTGAAAGCAAAATACCGGGCCCCGCAGGGCCCGGCAGAACGTCGGCGGAAGTCGCTGACGCGACCGGCCGACTGGTAGTGATATTTCAATCCCCGGGACGACGGTCGCCGGTGTCGTCCTTTTCCGCTTCAGCTTCGGCGCGGGCGGCCTCGCGGGCTTCTTCGGCAGCCTGGCGGCGGGCTTCGCGATCCTGCTCGAGGCGGGCGAGGCGCTCTTCGCGGGCGAGTTCGCCAGCTTCGAGGGCGGCCTCGAGTTCCTCGTTGCGGCGGGAGAGTTCATCGGCGGCGGCCGCAAACTGCGCCCGCAGATCCT
>JBKHAU010000163.1:0-6287 GCA_046542725.1 Opitutales bacterium | reverse complement strand
CCCAGGTAAAAGGTGGCCGGTGCCTTGTCGTCGGTGCGCAGCCGAATGTCCGCGCCGAGGTCCATGAAGACCGCCCCGGGGTGATGCACGAGGATACCGGCATAGCCCGCGGCGGACTTGACGATGAGGTAGGGCACGGAGACGTAGGACGGCATCGGGTGGCCGTGGCGGATCTCGTCGTGCGCCATGTCGCCGAGCAGATCGACGTTCCAGAACTGCACACGCTGGCCGCGCTTTTCGAGACCTCCGAGGTGTTCTCCGAGTCCGTAGAAGCGCATCGCGGCGCTGAGGCGAAAGCGAAACATCCAGGCGCTCCCCGCGACACCGAAAGTGCCCCCCGCGGCCCCCTCGAGGAAAGGCGTCCCGCCCCCGGCTGCGAGCATGCGCAAACCGCCCTCCTTCGTCAGTTCGATCGAGCTGGTGACGTCTCCGGGGACCTCGGTGGCCAACTCCGCCTGGCTCTCGTTCGTTTGCCCCTGCACCCCTCCGGGACGGAGGCGAAAGACATCGCCGCCAAGCGACGCGACTTCGAGCGGAAAGCCCGCCGAAGGCTGTGCGTTGTCCTCACAAAGCGGCGCGAAACGAAAGTTGGCGGGATGGGGAATCTTCTGGAAAAACATGGCTGGAGGGGGACATTCGGCGCGTTTGGGAAAACGGCTGCGCAGCGAGAGGGCGCGGAAACGGAGTTTCCACCCTACACGAGCCGCCGCGCCTTCGTCCAACCCCACCGAAGGTTGGCAACGCTCCACCGGGCGTTTTGCCATTTCTACCGGCGGTGGCCCGTGCGAAATCCACGAGGAGTCCGCCGCGATCGGGCTGCAGAGCCGGTGGCATGCGCTGTGCGACCGGGAGACATGATGAATTTGCAGACCGTCACGCTCAGCCTCCTTCTCACCGCGGTCGGCGGATCTCTTCCCCTCCTCCACGCGCAACAGCCGGTTTTCTCCACCGATGAGGAGGTCGAATCGGTCGTCACCAAAGCGGGGCCGATCTCGGTCAAGGAAGTGACGAGTGGTCTCGAGCAGCCTTGGGGCTTGGCCTTTCTGCCCGACGGCCGCGCCCTCGTGAGTGAGAAGCCGGGGCGGCTGCGCGTCCTCGAACTGGATGGCACCCTGTCGACGCCGCTCAAGGGCGTGCCCGAGGTCTTCAGCATGGGGCAGGGTGGCCTGCTCGACGTGGAAGTCGATCCGGACTACGCGGACAATGGCTGGATCTATCTTGTCTTCGCCGAGCCCGAGGGACCGGCCGCGTCGACCGCGCTCGGGCGCGCCCGGCTCGAGGGGCAGCGCCTCGTCGACTGGGAGGTCATTTTCCGGCAGGCGCCCAAGATCATTGGACCCAACCACTTCGGCGGTCGTCTCGAGTTCTCCGGGGAGGACCATCTCTTCCTCAGCATGGGCGAGCGTTTCCAGTTCGAGCCTGCACAGGACCTTTCCAACCACCTCGGCACGATCGTGCGTCTCCACCGCGACGGCTCCGTCCCTGAGGACAACCCCTTTGTCGGGCAGGACGGGGCGATGAGCGAGATCTGGTCCTATGGGCATCGCAACATCGAAGCTTCCGCCATCCATCCCGAGACGGGTGAGCTTTGGATCATGGAAATGGGCCCCCTCGGCGGCGACGAGCTCAACCAGCCCAAAAAGGGGGAGAACCACGGCTGGCCGATCGTGTCGTGGGGATATCACTACAGCGGAGAACCCATTCCCGATCCACCGACGCGTCCCGAGTTCGCCGACGCGGTGAAGCAGTTCTCCCCTGTCGTCTCACCTTCCGGCATGATCTTTTATGAAGGAGAAGTGTATCCGGAATGGAAGGACAGTTTCTTCGTCGGCAGCCTTTCCGCCCATCAGCTCGTCCGCCTCGTGGTGGACGGGGACGAAGTTGTCGAAGAGGAGCGCATTCCCCTCGGCGAGCGCATCCGCGAAGTCACTGCCGGCCCCGACGGCTACATCTACCTGACGACCGATCAGCGCGATGAAAAGGGCGCGATCTGGCGCCTCGAGCTCCTTCGCGCACCGAGCGACTGAGGATATCCATTTTATGAAGATCAAAGAAATCATGACACCCAACCCCGAGGTCGTGAGCCCTCAGGACACCCTGCAAACCGCCGCCCGCAAGATGCGTGAACTCGACGTCGGTCTCCTGCCGGTCTGTGATGGCAAAAAGCTGACGGGCATGTTGACCGATCGCGATCTCACGACGCGGGCCACAGCCGAGGGGCTCGATCCCACCACCGCACCCGTCAGCAAGGTCTGCACGAGCGAGGTGATCTACACCTTCATCGATGAGAGTGAAGAAGTGGCGGCCGAACTGATGGAGCAGCACCAGATCCGGCGGCTGATCGTCCTCGATCGTGACAAGCAACTGAGCGGTATCGTGAGCCTCGGCGACCTCGCCACCAACCCTCACCTCAAGACGACCCCCCGCGAGGTCCTCGAGCGCGTCTCGAAGCCCTCTGAACCGGAGCGCTGAAACGCTTCCGTCATCGCCTCCAGCACTCGGTGAAGCGGGTCGAGACCTGCCCGAGCGGCCGGGGGAGGCGGGCGAGGGCAACCTCGCGGAGGTCCTCCGGCACGCCGCCGCAAAAACGCTTCGGCGTATGCCTCGGCGACGCACGCTCGGTATCGGCATCGCCCCCGAGGAGGACCGCTAGGCGAACCGCCTCCCGGTAAGGTCCGCGTCGAAGAAGCGGCAACGTGCCTCGGGCACCGTGCCCTGACAACTCACGCCGAAGGTGCCATCGTTGTGGATCGCCTGCGCGCGGCGATTGAGGTGGTGGACCGAAGCGACTGGGCAACTTGCGACGGCGGCTCTCTTTGCCGCGCCGGAAAGAAACCTCGTCGGATGGGTGCCGTGCGCAGCCGAAAGGACTCATCGCATGGCTGAGCCGGTGCCCCAGTTCCCCTAAGAATCGCGCGCGTCCACCACGATCCATTGAGAAAGGATTTCCCCCGTCGCCGCCATCGGGATGGAAGTCGCCGAATTGGCGGTGGACGTGATCATGGGCCTCTTTTGAGAGGAGGGCACGGGCCGTCCCTACGGTGAGCAGGGTGTCATCGTTGAAGCGAGAAGCGGAGCCGAAGAGGGTAAACTCCTCTTCTTGGCAGGGCGACCCGTTCCCGTTGACAAGGTCGGATCCGATGAACGGGAGGTGGCGGAGACCCGGCCGGTCGGTTGCGTCCCCGGAGGCGTCGTGCGATCCTCCCTTGCTCACGCAGGTGCCGATGAACGGCTTCATTGCATCACCTCCAAAGCGCAAGCCATGTTTGGAAAAGGTATCAAGATTTTCACTCTCCTGGGCTTCGAGGTCCGGCTCGATCCGAGCTGGTTCCTTGTCGCGCTGCTCGTCACCTGGTCGCTCGCGGTCTATGTCTTTCCCGGGATGACGGAAGCTCCCGCGACCACGACCTATTGGATCATGGGTGTGGCGGGAGCGCTGGGATTGTTCCTTTCGATCATTTTGCACGAGCTGGGCCATGCCCTTGTGGCGCGTCGCCAAGGCATCGAAATCGGGGGCATCACGCTCTTCATCTTTGGCGGGGTCGCGCAGCTCAACGAGGAGCCGAAGACGGCCCGGGACGAGTTTTTCATGGCGATGGGAGGACCGGTGGTGAGCGTCGGTCTCGCCTTTCTTTTCTATGCGGCGGGGCTCAGCCTCGCCGCTCTCGAGGGACCGGCGGCGGTCAGTGCGGTGCTCATCTACCTCGGCGCGATCAACGGAATCGTGGTGCTCTTCAACATGGTGCCGGCCTTCCCCCTCGATGGCGGCCGGGTGTTGCGCGCGGCGCTTTGGGGCTGGAAAAAGGACCTCCGCTCGGCCACCCGCATCGCCTCACGGCTGGGCGCGGCGTTTGGACTCATCCTCATCGGCCTGGGGGTGGTCGAACTCTTTCTCGGCAGCGTGGTGAGTGGTTTTTGGTTGATTCTCCTCGGCCTGTTCCTGCGGGCGGCGGCGGCTTCTTCGTTTCAGCAGGTGATGCTGCGCGAGTCGCTGCGGGGAGAGCCGGTCCGGGCCTTCATGAGCGCCGATCCCATTGTGGTCCATCCCGCGATGACGGTGCGCGAACTGATCGACGACTACATCTACACGCACCACCACAAGCTCTATCCGGTCATGGACGACGGCGAACTGAAAGGGTGCGTCACCCTCAAACAGGTCAAAGAGGTGCCGCGGGAGGAGCGTGATCGCCGTACGGTGGGCGAGATCGCGGTGCATTGCGACGGGAAGAATACGATCCAGGCGGAGGCCGATGCGGTCGATGCCCTCTCGCGCATGAGCAGTCAGCAGCTGGGCCGTCTCATCGTTTTCGACCAGGACCGCGTGGTTGGGATTCTTTCCATGAAGGATTTGCAGCGCTTCTTCGCCCTGAAAGTGGATCTCGCGGAGGCCCGTTGAGTTTCCGTGCCCGAGGGGCCGGCGCGGAGCGGGAGCTGCTGGTCTATCTTCGGGGACGCCGCCGCCGCGCGGCCCCAATCGAGAATGACTCGGCGCGGTCGAGGCGCCTGCCGCCCGGGGCGTGAGTCAATCGCATCTGCCGTCTTCGGGCGGAGCGGTGTGGTTTGACAAGGGGAGGGGATCACGTCTCGTTGGCACCGTGTTTCGCGGCCTCACAGTTTGCCTCGTGGTGATGCAACTCCTCCTCGGCTTTGTGCCGCTTCGGGGGGAGAGTGTGCGATGCATGGCGGATCCGGCGGCGGGCTGTTGCCAGCCGCTCGCCGTCTACGCGGAGGTGTCGCTGCCGTCGTGTCTGTGTTGTGTGGCGCAAGAGGTGCCGCCCACGCCGATCGCGGTGGATGACCTCCGCACCGGCGGTGGAATGGTCTCGCTCGCGGGCTTGGTGCCTGCCTCCTCGGTCCGGTTGCCGTCCGAGGCGAGGTCCGTCGAAGCTCGCCGGGCTCCCGCGCGAGACTGGCAGCGCCCACCCCCGCCCCAGCGTGCGGTCCTCTCTGTCTGGTTGCTCTGAGTTGTTCCGAAGTGGGAGGTCGTGTCTTTCACACGGCCTCTGCCGGCTCCCCGCGCGAAGTCGTCCCCGTGGCTGCAGGCCCGGTCCGAGTTCGCCTCCGCACTCCCTTTGGAACAAACATGCAAGATCGATTGAATGCCCTTCGCCGCGCACGGCCGGAGGATGAAACGAAACAGGCAACAAGAGGTCCGCGGCCCCCTCGCGATCGCCGCCGCTGGTGGGCGCTGGCGCCCTGGCTGTTTGCCTTGGCCTCCCTCGGGATCCTCTTCGCACTCTTTGGCGAACGCTTTCTGCCCGCCGCCCGCGTGCAGGTGGAGACCGTCGTGGCGGTGCTCGAGGCGGCGCCGGAGGGGGGGGCACCGGCAGGCGGGGAACGGTCGTCCGGCGCCGATCCGTTTGCCGCCGAGGTGCTCTTTCAGGCCTCCGGCTGGTTTGAGGCCGACCCCTACTCGCATCGCGCGACCGCCCTCGCGAGTGGCGTGGTGGCGTCGGTGCATGTGCTCGAGGGTGAATCTGTCGAGGCCGGTGCGCCGCTCGCCACGCTCATCCGCGAGGATGCCGAACTGGAGCTGGCGAAGGCGGAGGCCGCGCTCGCGGCGGCGCGTGCGGCCGCGGCCACGGCGCGCAGCGAGCATGCCCTCTCCCTCGCGCAGGAGGAGCGCACCGAGCGGGAGATCGCGGTCGCGCGGGCGCGGCGCGAGGAGCTGGCAGACCTCGCGGCGCGCGCCACCGGCCTGGGCTCCGAAGTCATCTCGGCGCAGGAGATCAGCCAGGCGCGTCTGCGCCTCGCGACCCAGGAGGAGACGATTGTGGCCCTCGAGGTGCAGCGTCGAGTGCGCGAGATCGAGACTGAGCGGTGGGCGGGCTATCTCGAGCAGCGTGAAGCCGAGTTGGGCGCGGCCCGGGCCGAGCTGGCCGAGGCTGAACTGGCCCTCTCCCGCCAGGTCGTGCGCGCGCCGGTGAGCGGGGTGGTGCAGCGTCTCCTCGTTGCCCCGGGGCAGAAGAAGATCCTCATGGCCGATGCGCCTGAGTCCGCCACCGTGGCGGTGCTCTTCGAGCCCACGAGGATGCAGGCCCGCGTCGACGTCCCGCTTGCCGAGGCGTCCCGGCTGTTTGTCGGACAGGCGGTGCTCCTCGAGAGTGAGTTCGTCCCGGGGGTGGAATTGCGTGGCGAAGTCACCCGCCTCGTTGGCGAGGCCGACCTGCAGCGCAACACCCTCCAAGCGAAGATCCGGATCGAGGAGCCTCCGGCTGGCTGGCGCCCCGAGATCCTCTGCCGGGCAAAGTTTCTCGCCGCGGGAGTGGGGGAGGCCGTCCTCGCGG
>JBKHAU010000162.1:0-6296 GCA_046542725.1 Opitutales bacterium | reverse complement strand
GAGCTCGAGGGTGGTCTTGAGGTCCGGCACCGTGCCGTCGTCGACCCGGACATCGTCGAGCCAGAAGGTGCCGGCTTCGAAGAAATGCACAACGAAGCGGAGATCCTCGGTCGCCGTGGGTGTGACCGACCACTCGTAGCGCACCCAGTCCGTCGTAAGGGTCAAGTCGTGGAGGAACTGATTGCCAAAGGCGGTGTTCTGCACGCCGATGCGCAAGCCGCGGGCGTCCTCATCTGCCTTGGCCCAGAGCGAGACGGTGTAGGTCTGGCCACCGCTGGCGGGCCAAGCCGACGAGAGGATCTGCTGGTCCCAAGGGTTGGGGCCGAGGGCGTTGACCGTGACTTTGAGCGCATCCTCGCCCTCCACTGCCTCGCTCACGATTTCAAAGACGGCATCGGAGCCATTCTGCGCGAGCAGGTCCCAGGTCGAGTTGGCGTCGACCGCATCGAGGGCCTCGAAACTGCCATCCGGCAGGAGGTCGGCCGCGCCGAGTGGCAGAGCGCACAAGCAGAGCGTGGCAAGGCTCGCGGGCCCGGGAAGAAAGCGTGTGGAGGGGAGAGCAAATTCCATCGAATTCGAAACGGCGGGGGAGTCAGGGCGAAGGAGGCACCTCCGATTGAAAAGGGGTGAAGCAGGCGGTCAAGCAACGTCGGGGAGCGAAGGGAGCGTCGCCCGGGATTCATCCTCGAAGAACAGACCTGTCCGCCGCGGTCCCTCCTGTGGTCCGGCCCGGAAAGTTGCGTCGCGGTGCTGCGGACCATAAGGTTTGCACATGGCTCAGGAGATCGAACGCAAGTTTCTTGCCGAGGCCGAAGGATGGAGCGCGACCAGCCAGGTGCGACTGCGGCAGGGTTACCTTCCCTCGGCTGGCGGAGTGGCCGTGCGGGTGCGCCTGCGGGGTGAAGACGAAGCCTTTCTCACGCTCAAGGGTGGCGGGGCGGCGCGTCGCCGGGCGGAGTTCGATTATGCCATCCCGCGCACGGACGGGGAGGCGATGCTCGCGCAGTTTTGCGGGGACCGGGTGGTGGAAAAGATTCGCCACTACGTCCCGGCCGGAGACCTGACCTGGGAAGTCGACGTGTTTACGGGACGCCATGCCGGCCTTGTTCTCGCTGAGATCGAATTGCCCACCGAATCGACGGAGTTCGTTCGTCCCGCCTGGCTCGGCGAGGAAGTGACCGAGGATCCCGACTACGGCAACTACGCCTTGGCCGTCGCCGAGAATTTGCCGGAGCGCCCCCCGTCGCCCTGCTGAGGACACCCTCGGCGGTCGTCCGCGCCTTGTTCCCCCCTTACCCTCCCTTCGATGTCCTATCAGTTTTCCCTTCAAGAGTCCCTCGCGGATGCCTTTCAGCGCGTGCATCGCGAGCAAGTGAACAAGGCGCTCGGTCTCATCGAGCGCGCCGGGCAGGATCCGGACACCGCCGTTCATGAGGTGCGCAAGGTCCTGAAGCGCCTGCGGGGGCTCCTGCGCCTCGGCCGAGACGTGCCGGGAGTGGACTACGCGGCGGGTAACCGGGTCTATCGCGACCTCGGCCGCCGCCTCTCCGCGCGGCGCGACGCCCGTGCCCAGCTCGAGTTCCTCGCGCAGATCGAGGCCGACTACGGCAACCGCCTGAAGGTGGCGGGCTTTCGCACCGTTCGTGGGATTCTCTCGCGCCAGTACGAGGCGACCGCGGGGGATGCCGCGGCGACCTGTGCCCGGCTCGAGGAGTGCCGCGAGCCGCTCCTCGCCCAGCGGGCCGCGGTGGAGGAGTGGTCCCTCGAAGAGGCGCCCGCCGCGGTCTGGGCGAAGGGCCCGGAACGAACCTATCGCCGCGCGCGCAAGGCGCTTTCGACCACTCGCGAGAGCCCCGCTCCCGAGGCCTTTCACGAGTGGCGCAAGCGGGTCAAGTATCTACGTTATGGGATGCGCCTGGTTCGCTGCGCCTGGTATCGCCCGCTCAACGCCCTGCGCAAGGAGTTGCGCGACCTCGGCAACCTCCTGGGCGAGGAGCACGACCTCAGCCTCCTCCTCGGGATCGTGCGCGCGCATGAAGAGGAATTCGCCGCAGACGAGCTGGCGGTCCTCGGGGGGCTGCTCCACACGGTGCAGTTGGGCTACCGCGAAGCCGCCCAGGCACACGGCGAAGCCATCTTTTGCGAGTCGCCGGAGGCATTTGCGGACCGGCTCGGACACTACCTCGAGACCCGGCAGGGACGCGATGAGGCGCGTGCCTTTCGCCACGGAGCCCTCGAGGCCGCGGCCGGGGACGCCGTCTAAAAGCCGATACTGACCCCGCCGTCGACGGGCAGGATCGTGCCCGTGACGAAGCGCGAGGCGGGCGACGCGAGGTAGGCGGCGGCCCAGCCCACGTCCTGCGGCTGACCAAGGGTGCCGGTGGGCGTGCGGCTGAGGATCTTCTTCAGACGCTCCGGGTCCCCTTCGAAGGCTTTGCGCGACATGTCGGTCTCGATCCAGCCGGGGGCGATCGCGTTGACGCGGACGCCAAAGGGGGAAAACTCGGTGGCGAGAGCCTTCACCATTCCGACATAGGCCGACTTCGCCGCCGTGTAGGCGATGACCTTTGGGATGCCGAAAAGCGAAGCCATCGAGGCGGTGAACAGAATGGTGCCGTGTCGGCGCTCCATCATGCCGGGGGCGACCGCCGCCGTGAGGGCGTGGGCACCGAGCACATGGGTCTCGAGCACGCGCTGGAAGTCCTCCGTCGTGGTCTCGACGGCGGCCTTTTTGACATGGATGCCGGCGTTGTTCACGAGGCAGGTGAGGGGGCCGTGATCGGCTGTGGCCCGCGCCACCAGATCCGGCGCCGCCTCCATCTGGGTGATGTCGTGGACGTAGTAGTGCGCTCGCTCTCCGAGGCGTTCCACGGCCTCCTGCAACTCGGTCTCGCGCCGTCCGACGAGAAGGACGGTGGCGCCGCAGGCATGCAGGCATTCTCCGATGGCGCGGCCGATGCCGGTGGCGCCGCCGGTGATGAGGGCGGTTTCCGATTCGAGGGAGAAGATCTTGGGAAAGGCGTGCATGACTCCACCTCAGCGCGAACGGCGCGGCGGGGGAAGCGCATTGTCGCACCGTCGATGCGAACAATTGCATTCGCGCCCGCTGAGCGTCGTCATTTCCCTTCCTGCCACGGCCACCGCCCGGTCAGTTCGACTTCGAGGGTGAAGCTCAGAAAGGTTCGGATGGCGACGACAAGGGCCAGTGTCCCGACCGAGGGGAAGGTCAAATCGACCGCCACGGTGTGGATGATGTCTGCCGCGACGAGGAACTCGAGCCCGAGCAGGATGCCACGGCCAAGGGTCTGGCGCACTTCGCGAAAAACCGCCTCGCCCGATGAGCGAGCGAGTAAGCGCAGGGTGCCGAGGATCAATGCATAGCAGGCAAATCCGACGATGATCCCAAGGCCGAGCAGTTCGGTAAAGGCAGCGCAGCTTTCTGCGACCGGTTTGATCCATTCATTCATCTCAATCTCAGGAGGTTGGGGGGGTGGCGATGAGGCGTTCAGGGCGAGGTGTTCCCCCTGCCCACCAGAGAAACGGAGGTTTTGCGGGGTCGGCAGGGGGCGGGGTGGCGCCGGCGGGTTCGAGGATCTCTCTCAGCCGGCGGTGGCCCCCTCCACGTGGCCGAAGGGCGTGAAATGGCACCCCTCCACAAAGGCGTCGAAAAAGGCTTCGTGCGTCTCGAGGCGGCAATGGCGGGCGCGGCGCACGAGCGTCTCCAGCTCCTCGCGTTTGGCCCGGGAGAGAAGGGCGATGCAGGCGCCCTCGATGGCGGCGTTGCCGACGCGGCGGATTTTCGCGTCGGGCAGGTCGGGGAGGAGGCCGATGCGCTTGGCCGAAGCGAGGTCGAGATGGCGGCCGAAGCCGCCCGCGAGGTAAAAAACATCGAGGTCGCGGGCGTGGACCCCGAACTCCTCGAGAAGGATTCGCAGACCGGCGACGTTCGCCCCCTTGGCCTGGGCAAGGGCGTTGATGTCGGACCCGCTGAAAGTAATGGGCGGGTCACTACGCGGCTCGAGGACGACTTCGCGCCGGCCGCTTCCGAGGCGCCCGAGGGCGTTCATCTGATTTTGGCGAAGCAGTTCGCTGAGGACGTCGACCATGCCGGAGCCGCAAATGCCCTCCGCCGTGCCGCCGCCGATCACCTCGCAGTGGAACTGGAGATCGTCGTCGAGGCGGGCCCGCTCGATCGCGCCGGGCAGGCCGGGCATGCCAAAGGCGACCTCTCCGCCCTCGAAGGCGGGACCGGCGGGACAGGAGGCGGCGAGCAGCTTGTGGCGGTTGCCGAGGATGAGCTCGGTGTTGGTCCCGATGTCCATCAGCGCGACGAGGCGATCCTCGTGCGCGAGGTTGATCGCCAGCATGCAGGCGGCGGTGTCGGCCCCGACATGGCCACTGATGATGGGCATGCCGTAGACCCGGGCGCGCGGGTGGACGGCGAGGCCGAGCTTGCTCGCGCTCGTGCTCAGGGCGGTGGTGGTGCGCTCGCCCGCGGCGACGGCCTCTTCGGTGACGGAGTGGTAGGGGCTCTGCCCGATGGAGCGGACGCTGAGCCGAAAGAAGAGGTCGCGCATCGTCGAGTTGCCCGCGATGACGACCTCGTAGATCGACCGGGCCTCGACCGGCAGTTCCTCAATGGCGTGGTTGAGGTAGCCGAGAAGAGTGCGCTGAAGGGAGCGCGTGCCGTCGTCGGTGTCGAACTGGATGCGCGCCATGACCTCGGAACCACCAAATCGCTGCGGGTTCTCGAAGGCGGAGTCGGCCACCAGTTCGCCCGACTCGAGGTCGAGGAGGCGGGCCACGACGGTGGTCGTGCCGAGGTCGAGGGCGAGGCCGTGGATCGCGCCCGAGCGGCGGTCGATCTCCTCACCGTCGAGGAGGATGCGCTCGCCCTCGCGCGTGACGGTGGGATCCGGTTTCCAGCCCGCCTCGCGGACGGGCAGTTCGTAGGCGAGGTTCTCGATGCGGAGACGGCCGCGGCGCATCGTATGGTAGCGCACGATGCCGCCCGCGGCCTCGAAATGCGTGCAGCAGGAGAGGCGGAAGTCGCCGCGAAGGTGGCGCTCGGCGTCGGTGCGAGCGGAGAGGAGATCGCCGCCCTCGGTCACCTCCACGATGCATTCCTTGCATTTGCCCTGCTTGCGGCAGGAGGTGGGGACGCGGATGCCGAGTGCCTCGGCGGCGTCAAAGAGCGTCGTGCCGCGCTCGGTCCGGGCGCACTGCTGGTTGACGTGGATCTCGAGGCTCATTCTGGTATAAAACGGATCAGCCGGCGCGCAGCATTTTCAGGCCCGCCTGCATGAAGCCCAGGGCGTAGGCCATCCCGGCATGCCAGGGGGCGGCGCAGGACATCTGCGGGGCGTGGTCGGGAATGAGGACACCTTCGAAACCGTTCTCGTGAAGGATGCGCATGACCCGGAGGACATCGACATCGCCGTCGTCGATGAACGACTCCTTGTAGGTCGGCACCTTGCCCACGACGTTGCGCAGGTGGACGTAGCCGAGGCGGCCCTGGCGGCTGTAGTGGTCGACCACTTCGTAGATGTCGCCCTCCGTCATCTCGGCGAGTGAGCCGACGCAAAACTCGAGCTTGTTCGCCGGACTGGGATTGAGGTCGATGAGCTTCTGGTAGTAGCTTGGTTGATACACCAGGCGGGGCTGCCCGCGCATCGTAGGGGTGGGTGGATCGTCGGGATGGGCGGCGAGGACGACGCCGGCTTCCTCGGCGACTGGCAGGACCTCGTCGAGAAAGACCTGGAGGCGCGCCCACAACTCTTCATGCGTGGCGGTGGGGGCGGGCTCGAGGGGGGCCGCGGGGTCGATCATCATGTTCCACGCCATGCCCTTGTACATCGGCGTGTCGTAGGGGCCCTCCATCCCCACGGCGGGGGCGCCACCGCGGGCGTAGGGGCCGGTCGTGCGGCCGGCGACCCCGGCGATGGAGAAGTTGTAGCCGATCATCGGGATGCCGGCCGCGCCCACGCGGCGGATGAGGGTCTTGACGTTGTCGAGGTGCTGCCCGCGCCGCGGGCCGTCGAGCAGGACATCGTGCCAGTGGGCCGGATCGAAGTTCTCGATCGCCTCGAGCTTGAGGCCCTCGGCTTCGCAGCCCCGGCGGATGGCGATGAGTTCGTCGATCGTCCAGAGCTGCTCGGAGTCGCCCGCCAGGCCCCAGCCAAGGTCGGTCCCGGTGGGCTGGTCTTCGGCGTGGGCGTGCTGACCCCCACGGAAATAGTCCACGAGATGGGCGATGATATGGGTGGCACCTGCCTGACGCGCAAAACGGAAGTTTT
>JBKHAU010000161.1:0-6298 GCA_046542725.1 Opitutales bacterium | reverse complement strand
AGTAGGTGAAAAGGATCTGCCCGGGACGGATGAGGGGCCACTCCGAGTCCTGTGGCTCCTTCACCTTGAGCACCATCTCGGCCTCGCCCCAGACCGCCTCGGCGCGATCCACGACGGTCGCCCCCGCCTCGACATATTCGCTGTCCTCAAAGCCTGAGCCTTCGCCCGCGCCCGCCTCCACGAGGACCCGGTGCCCGGCCTCGACAAATGCCTCCACTCCGCTCGGGAGCAGGGCGACGCGGTTCTCATCCGCCTTCACTTCGGTCACGGTGCCAACAATCATAGGTGTGCCCTCGAAAATTAGATGCTCGAGCCCGCGCTATCGCGACGCAATCCTCTGCTCTGGTCATTTGCGTCTTACCACTTTCGCGCGTAGCGGGCGCCTCCGGCGTCTTCGAAGACGATGCCTTTACCTTCGGCGGTGAAGCCGATGAAGCGCAGACCGTGACCGGGATGGACGACGTCATTGAGCCGGTAGACGACGCCTCCGACGACGATCATCGAGTCGGCCCCGCGATTGCGGACCAGGTTGATGGTGAGTTGGTCGACAAAAGCCGCGATTTTCGGGGTGGGCGCGGCACGCGGTGGAGGAGCGGGTGAGGAGACCGACGCGGGGTTTGCGGTGGCGGGAGCGGGCGGCTCGACCGACTCCTGGCTCAATGCGGGTTCGGCCTCCTCCACGATGGGCGCGGGGGCGGAGACTTCGAGAGGGTCCCCTGAGGAGGCGTTCGGCGTCGTCACGGTGATGGCAGGCGCGGCCGGTGAAGGGTCGCCCGCGTCGTGTCGGAGGAGATGGACAATGAGCCAGCCAGCGCCGCCCATCGTGCCGAGAAGCACCAGAGCGAAGGAAATGAGCGGGAGCGGCCGCGGTCCGACAGCGCGTTCAGGGGAACGCTCAGGCGGCGGGGGAAGGGGCGGCGGCCGCTCGACGACGTCGTCCGTTGCCTCGACCGGAGGGGGCTCCGCGACGGGCTCGGGGAGAAAGACTTCGTCGTGCAAGGGCGCGAGGTCCTCGCTCAATCCAGCGGAACCTGCCGGAAGAGGCGGCGGGCTGTCGCTGGGCGACCTTTCGGGCGAACCGGGAGCGGTGACCGCTTTCGTCGGCTCTTCCCGCGCGTCGAGCGGTCCGTCCTCGACGAGAAACGGCGTGGGTGCCTCCGGCCGGTCCTCGTGCGCAGGTTCGTGCGAGCAGGTATCCGGTTCGTGCCCGGTGCTTGTCCGGGCGGCCGCTTCGCGTTGGCGCTTGAGGAGGAGGCGGGGCTTCGGCGCCTCATGAGCGCTGGCTGAGGCCAGCGAGGAAGGGTGGTCCTCCACTGGAGGCTCGATCAGGTCGTCCTCCAAGTTCGCTTGCTTCGTCGAAGCCTGCGCTGGGCGGTCTGAGGACGAGGTCGCCTCCGTGGAGGCACTGCCGGCGCGCAGGGCGAGCTTCGGGCGTCGGCGCGGGGACGTCGCCTCGGCATCGGCTTGCGACCCGCTCGCGGGTGCGGCCTCGCTAGTATCGTTTGGTGTAGAGGGCTCCTGACTCATCCTGGAAAACGAGGCGGTGGGGTTCGATCGCGGTGATGTGCAGAACCTGCGCTTCGCCGATGAGGTCTCCCTCGGCAAGTGCGCGGCTGCGTTGGATCTGCGGGTCGTAAAGAAGCACCTTGCGGCCGCCGGTCATGACGCCGCGCACTTCGAGTTGGGCGACATACGCGAGGTGCGCCGGGTCGGGCTCGGTGGGCGGTGGCTCCGGCTCCGGACGGGCCGCGGGCGGCGGCAGGCTGGGCGCCGGAAGGTTGGGGTCGACCGCCGTGGGCTCCTCCGCGGTGGCGGAAGGCGGGAGGTGATCCGCGACGGGCGGAGAATCGGGTGGGGATTCGATGTCCGTTTCCGGCTCCAGCTTGAAGGCGATGGGAGAGAGGCTCGTGGCCGGAGTGGGGGGCGTCGCAAGCGAGGCGTCGAGGGGCGGGCTTGAATCGGCCACCAGCGGCGCACCGGCCGGTGCCACCTCCTGGCGGGCGGCGGTCGATGGTTCACTCACCGCCGTCTCCGGTCCCAACGCGCGCAGGACGCCCCAGGTGAGGAGGGCTCCTCCCCCCAGCAAGGCGATCGCGAAGACTGCCCCGAACGTGATGAGGAGGCCCAGGCTGGGGCCACTGGGCGCAGCCATCGGCGGCGCACTGCCAAACGAGGACGGAGGCATGGGCGCGCCCGTCTCCGGGATCGTTCCCGGGGAGGGCGGCAGGGCGGCGCGCTGCTGGGCCTGCGCCTTCTTCAGGGCTTCGCTGATGAGGCTCATCGGATCTCCATTTCGCGGGCGGCGCGACGCACGTCCCACAGGTTCACGTGGTCCCGCGAGCGCACAAAGGCGGCGAGAAGGGCCTTGTCGCACAGGTTGTTGACGAGACGGGGAATCCCTTGGCTGCGGCGCCGGATGTGCCGGATGGCGCGCTCCGTGAACCAGGGCTTGCCGTTGGCCCCGGAGAGCGAAAGTCGATGCCGCACATAGTGAGCGATCTGGTCGCGCGTGAGCGGCTTGAGTTCGCAGTAGACGAGGATGCGCTGGCGCAGTTGGCGTAGCTCCGGCCGACGCAGTTTGCCCTTCAACTCGGGTTGGCCGATGAGGAGGATCTGGAGCAGCTTTTCGGTGTTCGTCTCGAGATTGGAGAGAAGACGCAGGTGCTCGAGCGCATCAATCGTCATGTTCTGCGATTCATCGATGATGAGCAGGATTTCGCGTCCCTGCGCGATCAGCCCGAGGCAGTGCTGGTTGAGCTGATCGAGCAGATCCTGGTGTGAGCCCTTCACCGGCGTCGCGCCAAGCTCCCGCAGGATGGCCTGCACGAGTTCCATGGGCGAAAGCCGGGGGTTCAGAATCAGCGCGGTCTCGACGGGTTGGCTTTCCAGTTCGTCGAGGAGTTGGCGGCAGAGTGTCGTCTTGCCGCATCCCACCTCGCCGGTGAGCACGATAAATCCCTTCTTCTCCCGCACCCCGTAGCGGAGGTGCTCGAGCGCCTCCTGGTGCGTGGGTGAGAGATACAGAAAACGGGGGTCCGGCGTGATGTTGAACGGCATCTCGCGGAGGCCGAAATACTGTTGATACATGTGATCGGTGCGACGGGGGTTTGTAAAAAATATCGGCCGCCCCGCCGACGAATCCACCACCACTCGTCAAAAACGATCGAATTTTGACCGCCCCCTCGCGTCCTCCGGGGCCTTCTCCCCAGGCCCGTGACAAAAACCCGCGAAAGCGGGGCAAGCGCCGTTCGACCCCGAGCTCCGCCTCGACGCCATCCCTCTGGCCACCCTTTTTCTGCCTCACCCCAGCGACGAAGACCGCCGCGACCCAGCGCAACTCCTCCCCGACCAGGCACCGGCGGCATCCCGGCCCTAGGTTTCCGGCGTCGAGTTGGGGAGCACCTGTTCGTAGACGATCTCGAGGGGGCCTTCCGAGTGGCAGGTCGCGCGCAGGCTGACGAAGCCGTGGCGATGCTCCCGGTAGATGGGCCACAGGGCCTGCCGGTCCGTCTCGGGGATGGGCAGGTCGGCCACCGCGTCCGGTGCAAAAAAGGCAAAGTGGCCTTCCGCGATGTCGGGTGGCAGGGCCTCGATGCGGGTGCGCGCGGCAAACAGAAACATCAGCCAGTGGCCGCTGTCCTCGTAGGCTTTTTCCGCGATCATGCCAAAGAGATGCAGGTCGGCGTCCGCCACCGTGAGCCGTATCTCCTCCGCCACCTCCCGGCGCGCGGCCTCAAACGGGGACTCTCCCGTCGCCATTTCCAGCTTGCCCCCGATCGGGCTCCAGAGACCGGCATTGGGCGCCTTGCGACGCTTCATGAGCAAAATCTCGCCGCGCGGATTTTCGACGTAGACGAGAGTACTGATCTTGTAGGGAA
Organism: Opitutales bacterium; assembly: GCA_046542725.1. Classification (GTDB taxonomy): domain Bacteria; phylum Verrucomicrobiota; class Verrucomicrobiia; order Opitutales; family Oceanipulchritudinaceae; genus CAWVVV01. Next base: position 2,420 of record JBKHAU010000161.1, on the reverse strand, counting down.
GGGGCGGCATGGGACGAGGGTGAAGGCCGACGGACGAGGGGCGACGGACGAGGGTGAAAAGCGGGAATCGGCGAAGGAGAAAGTCAATCGCCAATCCCCGGCGCCTTCCTCGCGGCCCGATTCATCTCTCATAATTGATCATTCATCATCCATCTTTCCTTACCCCGCGCACCCGCACGCTTGCATTGGCAGGAGGCCTTTGCCTAGCTCGCGCCGTCTAATCTCAGGAATGGCTATGAAAATCTGTTGCATTGGGGCCGGCTACGTCGGCGGCCCGACGATGGCGAAAATCGCCGAAAAGTGTCCGGACATACAAGTCACGGTCGTCGACATCAACGAAGCGCGCATCGCGGCCTGGCAGAGCGACGAGCTGCCCGTCTACGAGCCCGGGCTGCTCGAGAGCGTGCAGGTGGCGCGCGGGCGCAACCTCTTCTTCTCGACGAGCGTGGACGACTGCATCGCGGCGGCCGACATCGTTTTCATTTCGGTCAACACGCCGACGAAGACCTACGGGGTGGGGGCCGGCCGCGCGGCCGACCTGCGCTTTGTCGAGAGCTGTGCGCGGCAGATCGCGCGCGTCTCGACCTCGGACAAGATCATCGTCGAAAAGTCGACCCTCCCGGTGCGCACTGCCGAGGCCATCCGCCGCATCATCGTGGGCAGTGGCAACAGCGCCAACATGCAGGTCCTCTCGAACCCCGAGTTCCTCGCCGAAGGAACGGCCATGAGCGACCTCGAGAACCCCGACCGCGTCCTCATCGGCGGCGAAACCACGCCCGAGGGCCAGCGCGCGGTCAATACCCTCGTCGACGTCTATGCCCGCTGGGTCCCACGGGAGAAGATCCTGACGACCAATCTCTGGAGCTCCGAACTTTCCAAGCTCACCGCCAACGCCTTCCTCGCCCAGCGCATCAGCTCGATCAACGCCATCTCCGCCCTCTGCGAGGCGACTGGAGCGGACGTCGATGAAGTCGCCTTCGCGATCGGGCGCGACTCCCGGATCGGGCCCAAGTTTCTCCGCGCCTCCGTCGGCTTCGGCGGGAGCTGTTTCCAGAAGGACATCCTCAACCTCGTCTATCTCTGCGAGCATTTTGGGCTCCCGGAGGTCGCGGCCTACTGGGAACAGGTCGTCGTGATGAACGACTACCAAAAGCAGCGCTTCAGCCGTCGCATCGTGCAAACCCTCTTCGGCACGGTTTCGACCAAGCGCATCGCGGTCCTCGGCTTCGCCTTCAAAAAGGACACCAACGACACGCGCGAGTCCGCCGCGATCAACGTCTGTCGCGACCTTCTCATCGAGCGCGCTCACCCCGCGATCTACGATCCCAAGGTGCCCGCCGCCCAGATTTACCATGACCTCGGCCTCGATGAGGAAGGGCGCGACGCCTCCGGGCAAAAGGCGGTGACGGTCTGTCGGTCCGCCCAAGAGGCCTGCGACGGGGCCCACGCCCTTGCCGTCCTCACCGAATGGGACGCTTTCAAGGCCGACCAGCTCGACTACGCCGACCTCTATCGCCGGATGGAAAAGCCCGCCTTCGCCTTTGACGGGCGCAACATTCTCGATCTCGCCGAATTGCGCAGGATCGGCTTCGAGGCCCAGGGGGTGGGCAAGCCGCGCGAAATCTAGCGTGCCCCGCGCACCATGCCGCGAGGCTTAAGGCCGCGTCAGCTCGCCATAGAGGTCTGGTCGACGGTCACGGAAGAAGCCCATCGTGGCGCGGTCCTCGCGCACCCGTTCGAGATCGAGCGTCGCACTGAGGATCGCCGGGCTCGCGCGGTCGGCGGAGGCGAGCTTCTCGCCGCGGTGGTCGCAGATGAAGCTCGAGCCGTAAAAGATCTGGCCATCCTCGTCGCCGACGCGGTTGGCTGCCACGACCGGCACGACGTTGCAGACGGCGTGGCCCTGCATCGCGCGCTGCCAGGGTGCGGCGGTGTCGAAATCGGGCTCCTCCGGTTCGCTTCCGATGGCCGTCGGATAGAAGAGCACGTCGGCCCCCTGCAGGACCATCGCGCGGGCGCATTCCGGAAACCACTGGTCCCAGCAGATCCCCACGCCGAGCTTTCCGTATCCGGTTTCCCAGACGCGAAATCCGGTGTTGCCGGGGCGAAAGTAGAACTTCTCCTCGTAGCCGGGGCCGTCGGGGAGGTGGCTCTTGCGGTAGACGCCGAGGAGTGCGCCGTCGGCGTCGATCATCGCGAGCGAGTTGTAGAAATGCGGGCCATCGCGCTCAAAGAAGGAAGTGGGGATGACGACCCCGTGCGCCTTCGCGGCGGCCTGCATGGCCTGCACCGCGGGGTGCTCGGCCGTGGGAAAGGCGTCGCGAAAGGGGCCGGCCTTCTCCGTCTTGCAGAAGTAGTGGCTCTCGAAGAGTTCAGGCGGAAGGATGACCTGGGCGCCGGCCGCGGCGGCGCGGGCGACG
>JBKHAU010000160.1:0-6319 GCA_046542725.1 Opitutales bacterium | reverse complement strand
CTTCGAGTGGACCCATTGGCTGGCCTACCCCCTCATGGGCGTCGCGCTTCTCGGGACGCCCCTCGCCCCCTGGTGGCCGCTCACCCTCCTCGGCCCCATCGTCATGCTTGCCCTCCTCCTGCGCGGAACCGGCATTCCCCACACCGAAAAACAGGCGGTCAAAAGCCGGGGCGACGACTACCGCCGCTATCAGGAGGAAGTCAGCGCATTTTTTCCGTGGCCCCCGCGCCACTCTTGAGGACAGGCTTGTCCCACTTTACCACGACATCACATCTCCCCTCTGAACATGTCAGCCATCGACTGGGCCGAACAAGGTCGCGTCCCCGACTTCCTCATCCGCTGGAGCATCCGGCGGCGCCTTACACGCAAGCTGCGTTTTGAACAGGATCGCACCCGTCAGGAGTCGCTCGACGACTTTGTGCGGGAACTCGACCAGAGTCCCATCGCGGTTGAAACGGCAAAGGCCAACGAGCAGCACTACGAGGTCCCCAGCGCCTACTTCGACCTCGTCCTTGGCCGCCATCGGAAATACTCCGGGACCTATTGGCCAAACGGCGTGGAGACGCTCGACGGCAGCGAGCAGGCCATGCTGGAGCTCACCGCGGAGCGCGCCGCGATTGAAAACGGGCACGACATTCTCGAGCTCGGCTGCGGCTGGGGCAGCTTTTCCCTCTGGGCGGCGGAGCATTTTCCCCGCTCCCGCGTCGTGGGCGTTTCCAACTCGCACTCCCAGCGCACCTACATCATGGACCAGGCCGCGCAGCGCGGCCTGCGCAACCTCGAGATCCGCACCGCCGACATGAACACCTTCGATCCGGGCGAACTCTTCGACCGCGTGGTCTCGATCGAAATGTTCGAGCACATGAAGAACTACCGCGAACTGATGCGGCGCATCGCCTCCTGGCTACGGCCCGGGGGGAAACTCTTCGTCCACATCTTCACTCATGATCGCTTCGCCTACCACTATGAGGATGAGGGCGGAGACCGCGATTGGATGACTCGCTACTTCTTCAGCGGCGGGACGATGCCGAGTGCCGATCTTCTTCCGCGCTTTCAGGACGACCTTGCCCTGGACGAGCAGTGGCGGGTCGACGGCACGCACTACAGCCGCACACTCGAGGCCTGGCTCGCCCGGCACGACCTGCATGAGCGCTCCATCCGGCAACTCTTTGAACAGGTCTATGGGGACAGCGCCTCGGCCAAGACCTGGTTTCACCGCTGGCGCTTGTTTTACCTCGCCTGCTCCGAACTCTTCCGCTTCCGCGACGGCCAGGAATGGGCTGTGAGTCATTACCGGTTCTCGAAATGATGAAAGCTGAGTGATGAATGAATGGAAAACCACGCCGCCCTCGAGGCCGACGGGGACGTCGGCGCTCCCGGGATCACTCCACCCGACTCGGTCGCGCCTCAGCCAGCCTCATTCAGCACTCATCATTCATCACTCATCATTCAAATACGCGTCGGTCTCCCGATTGGGAAAGGCGTAGACAATCTGGGCGACGTTGATGTGGCCGGTGGCGAAGGCGGCTTCGCAGTAGCAGAGGTAGAAGTTCCACTTGCGCACGAAGGCTGTGTCGAAGCCAAGGGCGGTAACGTGGTCGAGTTGCTCGTTGAAGCGCTCGCGCCAAATTCGCAGGGTGCGGGCGTAGTGGTGGCCGAAGCTCTCGAGCCCGTGCAGGGTGAGTTCGCCAGTGCGGTTGATGGCGTTGTTAATGGCGGCCACGCTCGGCAATTGCCCACCGGGGAAAATGTGCTTCTTGATCCAATCGGCCGACTTGCGCCCCATCTCGTAGCGGGAATCCGGTGACAGGATCACCTGAAGGCCGAGCAGGCCGTTCCGCTTGAGAAGGCGCTGACACTGGCGAAAATAGGCCTCGAGAAACTCGTGGCCGACGGCTTCGAGCATCTCGATCGAGACGATGGCGTCGAACTCACCCTCCATTTCACGATAGTCGCAGAAGCGAATGTCGACCTGCTCCCCGAGGCCCGCCGCGGCGACCCTCCGGGAGGCGAAGTCGTATTGCTCGCGGGAGATCGTGAGACCGGTCACGTGCACCCCGTAGTGGCGCGCCAGATACACTGCACAGCCACCCCAGCCGCAGCCGATTTCCAGGATTCGCTGGCCAGGACGCAAGTCGAGGCGCTCGGCGAGGCGCCGGTATTTCGCCTCTTGGGCGTCTTCGAGGGGCTGACCGGGGCGCTCGAAATAGGCGCTCGAGTAGGTCCAGCTTCGATCCAGCCAAAGGGCGTAGAAGGCATTGCTGAGGTCGTAGTGGGCGGCGATGTTGCGCTGGCTGTTGCGCCTTGTGTTGCGTCGCAGCCAATGGCCCCACCGCTGGGCATGGGCGAACAGATTGTAAAAGGGCGACCAGGCGTGTTGTCCCTTGTGGCGCCGTCCCGGCCCTTGATCGATATTGCGAATGAAGAAGCGGAGCAGACGGGTGACGTCTTCGGAATCCCACTCCCCGGCCATGAAGCCTTCCCCAAAGCCGATCTCCCCATCGCGCACAACACGGCGAAAAAACCCCGGACGGCGTATCTGAAGGCGAGCCGGCTGGACCTCGACCGATTCGCCGCCAAAGCGAAGCACCCTGCCCTCAGGCAACTCCAGCTCGAGAGCGTCCCGCGTGAAGCGGCCCAGCATGCCGAGGACAATGCGCCGCGACCAACTGCGGGGGACGGCCGGAGGATTTGAATCCAAGGGGACAGTTTGATGCACGGAACCGGATGAAGAACTCACGGAGCAGCGTTTTCAAGAGTTGGAAGGAGCGTTGGAGGCAGGCAGGAGACCCTTCTGGCGGGCGATGCTGGCCGACTTGCGATAGAACGGCACACGCTTCGCCCAGAGCAAGAGGGCATGCCAATGAATGAGCGCCATCACCTTGAGCGTAACAAAGGGAAAACGCAAACTGTAGGCGAAGAGCCGGGCTGACGTGAGCCGTCGCCGCTCACCCGTGAGGGAGGCATGAAAAAAGGGCCGCTCGCCCGGGTAGGCATCGCTCACGTGCAGGTTGAGTTTTTCTCCCGGGAAGCGGAAACGCAGGACCAGCTCATGGTCGACGTCGCTGAAGGGCGAAATGTAGAAATGCTTGAGGTGGCGCGCGGCAAACCAGTTGCCGTCGAAGTCTTTGCGCGTGAGGACGAACGCCTTGCGCTCATGAAAGGTGTTGTGCACCTCCGCGATGATCGCGAGGGGAGCGCCCGCGCCGTCCTCGACGAAGAAGTAGCTCACCGGATTGAAGCCATAGCCGAAGACGCGCAGGCTGGTGAGCAGCCGGATGCGCCCGGGGACCTCTTCGATCCCATGGGCGCGCAGGAGGCGTTCGGCCTTCGGGCGCACCGCTTCGGACCCCCCATCGAGGTGATCGCGATCGTGGAAGCTGTAGACGTTGAAGCGGTTGCGGCTGATCAACGGGCTTCGCCGAGCGAGCTCGTCGAGTTCGTCGAGATCGAGGAGGAACTGGAAGATCGAGGTCGCGAAGGCATGCTCACGGGGGGCGCGCCGGCGATGGCGCACCGTGCATCTATAGAGACAGGACTTCAGCGGATTCATCGGCGGTGCGCTGGACGGCCGCGGCGGCAGACTCGCCCGCCATGAGCGCGTCTTCGTGGAAGCCGTAGCGGAAGTAGCTGCCGGCAAAGAAGACGGGGCCGGTGGCGTTGAGGGCGGGCAACTCGCGCTGCGCGCGGGCTGAGCCGAGGTCGAAGTTGGGGTGATGATAGGTGGTTTGCCAGAGAACCCGCGCAGGGTCAACGAGACCTTCCGGTGCATTCACCGAGACGAAGTAGTCGCGTGTCTCCGAGACGCGCTGGAGACGGTTCATCCAATAGTGCGTGGAAGCCTGGAAGGCACCCGCCTGAGCGCCGGCCTCGACCCGATAGTTCCACGACATCCAGGCATGGCGGCGGGGCGGCAAAACGCCCGAGTCGGTGTGCAGGCAGACATCGTTGGCCGAATAGGGAAAGGCCCCGAGCAGCCGCCGTTCGTCGTCCCTTGGCTCCGCGAGGAGGGACAAGGCCTCATCCGCATGGGTCGCGATGACGACCGCGTCGAAGCGCTCCCGATGCCCGTCGAGGTCGACCACCGTCGCGCCCGTCACCTCGCGCTCCACCGCCACGGCGGCGCGGGCGGTCTGGATCTCGTCGCGATAGGGGGCGATGAGCTTCTCCCGGTAGGCACGACTGCCACCCTTCACGGTGCGCCAAGGGTGCTGCGTGCGCACACCGAGAAGCCCGTGGTTGTGGAGAAAGCGCATGAGCGCGGTGACCGGAAACTCGAGCATGCGCTCGTGAGGCGACGACCAGATGGCCGCCGTCATGGGGAGCAGATAGAAATCGAGGAAGGTGCGCGAAAAGCGGAAGGTCTCCGCAAAGTCCCCCAGCGAACGGTCTTCCCAAGCGGGATCCTCGAGGATCGTGAGGGCCCGGCGGTTGAAGCGGAGCACATCCCCCAGCATGCGCCAGAAGGCGGGCCGCGAGAGGTTGCGCCGCTGGGCGAAGAGGCCGCTCGGCAAGCGGCTTCCCCAGTAGAGATTGTGCCCGACGTGATGCACCCCGAAGGACATGTCCGTCGGCATCGTCTCCACCCCCAAGCGCTCGAAAAGGGCGGTCAGCCGCGGGTAAGTCACCTCGTTGTAGACCATGAAACCGGTATCGACCGGCACCTCGCCGCCGCCCTCCGGCACCACCACGGTGTTGGTGTGCCCGCCCACGTAACGATTGCGTTCATACACGCGGAGACGGAAGGAACGGGAAAGGCGCTCGGCTGCCGCCATGCCGGCGATGCCCGTTCCGATGATGGCCACTCTTTTCATTGCATCACGGTAGGTGGGGCCTACCCCCCGGCAAGGGAGGGAAGCCCGGGTGGTTTTCAAGCCGGATGAGCGACTATTAGCCTCCCTTGAGCGGTCGGTGACCGCGCTGAATGGGGCCTCGCGCGTCGAAGCCGAGGCTCCCGCCACCACTCCCTCGCCGCCCCCTCAAAGCGCCTCGAGTGTGCCGTCATGGAGTTGGGTCTGCCGGGCGCAGCGGGCCGCATGCTCGCGGTTGTGGGTGACCAGGACGAGCGTTGCGCCCTCGCTCACGGTGACCTCGAGAAGCAGGTCCATGACCTCCTCGCTGGTCCGCTCATCGAGGTTGCCGGTTGGTTCGTCGGCGAAGACCACGGCCGGTTCGTTCATCAGCGCCCGGGCCACTGCCACGCGCTGCCGCTCGCCCCCCGAGAGCGTGCCCGGCAGGCTGCGGAGTCTCTCTGCCAGGCCGACGCGGGTAAGCAGGGCTTCTGCCCGCACGCGGGCCTCACCGAGCGGTTGCCGTCCAATGCGCCCGACGAGGAGGACATTTTCAAGGGCGTTGAGTTCAGGCACGAGAAAATGGCTCTGGAAGACCATTCCACAGAAACGGGTGCGGCGGCGAGCGAGGGCGCTGTTGCCGAGACGCGTGACGGTTTCTCCGTGCCAGTGCAGCGTGCCGCCATCGGGACGCTCGAGGCCGGCGAGGAGGTTGAGAAGCGTCGTCTTGCCGCAACCGGACTCGCCCCGGATGCTGAGCGAAGTGCCCGCCGCCAACTCGAGATCGACCGCGCGCAACACTTCGATGCGCTGCGAACCGATGGAGAAGTGCTTTTGCAGGGCGTGCGCCTGGAGAACGTGGGCCATCGTCTGTCAGTTCTCCATGCGGAGGGCTTCGGCCGGTCGCAAGCGGGTCGCACGCCAGGCCGGGAGCAATCCCGAAAGGGTCGCGAGGACGACCGCCGCCACCCCGATGAGGACAAAGTCACCCGTGGTGTAGTGCACCGGCAGCTCGGTGAAAAAGTAAAAGGTGGTCAACATGTCACGCGAGCCGGTGAACTCCACAATGAGGTCGATGATGGGGCCCCGGAAAGTAAGGAGGAGCACTCCTCCCGCCATTCCCAGAACCGTGCCGAGGAGCCCGATGAGCAGGCCCTGAAAGCAGAAGAGCCCCCAGAGCGCGCGTGGCTGCCCGCCAAAGGCTTGAAGGACGCCGATCTCGCGGGTCTTGCGCACGACGTTGAGGAGCTGCGCGACGGCGATCGCGAAGACCGCCACGGCGACGATGAAGAGGTTGAGAAAGAGCATCATCACCTTCTCCATCTCGAGCACGGAGAGGAGCTGCGCCCAGCGTTCCTGCCAGGTCGAGGCGCGCAGGCCGAGGGGCAGATCGGCGCTGTATTCGGCCGCCACGGCATGCTCGTCGACGCCCTCCTCGATTTCGATGCGCACGGCGTTGCCTTTGCGCATCTTGTAGAGCTCTTCTTCGATTGTCTGCAGGAGGTTTTCCACCTCCTCCTCATCGATGT
>JBKHAU010000159.1:0-6431 GCA_046542725.1 Opitutales bacterium | reverse complement strand
GGTGTGCCGCATGATGACAAGGTCGCCGTAGGCGTTGAACATCTCGCCGATGTCGGGGAGGGATTCGCCCTTCTTTACGCCGGTGTTGCCCCCTTCGGGGATGGAGATGATCTTGCCGTCAAGGCGCAGGACGGCGCTCTCGAAGGAGAGGCGGGTGCGCGTGCTCGCCTCGAAAAAGGCCGTGATCGCGATCTTGCCGTCGAGGACGTGGAAGGGCGCGATCTCGAAGTTTTCGAGGATGGCGGCGAGCTTGCAGAGTTCGATCACCTCCTCGCGGGAGAAATCCTTCACTGAGAGGATGGTGCGGCCTTCGAGGCCCTGGAGGACGTCGAGGCGGATGGGATTGTCCTCGAAGAGTCCGCCCGGCATGGGACGAAGGCTCTTCGAGTCCTCGGGCGGCTGCAGCACCGAGGACATCTTGTTCAGTTCCAGCTTTGGGTCGCTCATGGCGTTTACCAGATGGATTTGCGGGAGAAGTCGCGCAGGAGAAGCCCGAGCAGACTGATCACACCGACCGCCGTCAGCGCGAGAGCCCCATAGATGAGAAAGGCGAAAACCGGGAGGGGAAAGAGGGTGAGCTCAGGCATCTTCGGGATGTTCGTTGAGATCTGCCCAGTCATAGGACTGGGGCGCGAGGGCAGTGGAGGAAACGACCACGACAAGGGACACAAGGGCCGAGATCAAGGAGGCAGTGTACCAGCCAAGGGTGTAATAGGCAACGAGCCCGGCCGCACTCCCGGAAAGCATCGCGAGGAGCGCGCCGGTGCGGTTGGTCTTGCGCCAGTAGAGTCCGGCGAGAACCGGCCAGATGGCACTCGCGACGAGGGGCCCGGAGAGAAAGAGGACCTGCTCGAGACGGCCGAGACGCGGCGCACAGAGGACCCAGGTGACGATGCCGAGGCCGACGATGATGACCGCACCCATGCGACGGAGGTGCTTTTCACTCGAGCCCGGCGCGATCATCTTGCGGTAGACGTCCTCGGTGAGGAGATCGGAGGTCGCCGCGAGGAGGCTGTCGATGCTCGAGCCGAGGGAGGCGAAGACGACGATGAAGACGACCATGGCGCCGATCGGACCGAGGATCTCGCCGGCGACGAGGGGTCCGACCATGTCGACGTCGACGATGTTGATCCCCAGCGTGCCGGCCGCGAGGGCGATGAAACCCGCCGCCACCGGAATGGGCAGCCAGAAGACCCCGGCGAGGGTGAAGGCCTTGCGCGCCACTCCCTTGCGCATGGCGAGGGCCCGGCTCCACCAGACGTTGTTGTGGAAGACCTCGCCGAAGCCGAAAAACATGTTGTTGAAGATCGCCAGCAGCGCCACCGGCATGAGCACGTCGAGCAGCGCCGGTTGCTCCGTCGCGAGGTTGGTGTGGATCTCGCCGATGTCGACGCGCACGAGCACCATCGCTCCGATGAAGAGCACGCCGAGGAGGATGACGATGCTCTGGATGAAGTCCGTCCCGATGACCGCATAGAGACCGCCAAAGAGCGTATAAAGCACGCAGACGAGCAGGATGACGCTCATCCCGTAGATGTAGGGAATGCCCGCCAGCGCCTGCAGGACGATCCCGCCCGCCATGCCCATGCTGACGAGCCACGCCATCGAGTAGACCATCGAGATGACGAGAAACACGCCCCATGCCGCCCGCCCATAGCGCAGACGGATGAAGTCGCCGCTCGTGAAGCCCTTCGGCATGAGGGCGCGGATGCGCTCCGCCATGGGGGCAAAGAGAAAGAGTCCGAAGCTCGCCGTCGAATAGGCCAGCATGCCCCAGAGACCCATCTGGAGGGCGAACTTGGGGGCGAGCATGACGGTGTTCGAAGTCACCCAGGTGGCCATCGCGGTGGCCGAACCGAGGGCCAGCCCGACATTGCGCCCGGCGAGCATGAACCCGTCGAGGTCCTTCGCCTTGCGCCCCCAATAGTAGCCCAAAGCGACCCACGCGACGCCGAAGATCCCGAGCAGGAGCCACCCGACGCCGGCCCCGAGCACGGTGTTCGCTTGATCGATCGAATTCATGTCGAAAGTCGTGCCGACGCTGCCCGCCGATGGCTCACGAACAGCGTCCCGGCCGTCGCGACAAAGCCCAGCATGCCCGCCGCGAGGAGCGTCCAGACGAGCCCCTGGTTCACGTACTCGACCCGCACTTCGAGCGGCTCCGACCACGGCCCGACCTCATCGTCGCCCACCAGGCGTACCCGGTAAAAGTAGCTCCCCTCGGCGAGCCCCGCGACGAAGCTGGCGGTGTCGCGCCCGCGATACTGCAACTGCGGCTCGGCAAAGCCCGCCACCGTCGCCTCCTGCAACTCGAACTCGAGCCCTTCCAGCGCTCCGACCTCTTCCGGCACGGTCCAACCGAGCGATACCCACCCTTCGGCGGCCTTGCGCGGACTGTCATCCTCCACGCCGACCAGCTCCACCACGGGGAGCGTCGACTGCGCCAGTCCGAAGGCCGGCAGGAGGGCGACGAGCAGGATCCACGCAGAACGGCGGTGCCGGGCGGACTGGAGGCAAGGAAAGCGGATGACGAACAGGCGGATGGACGTGGGCGTCGAAAACAAAGAAACGTGGAGGCAACCCCGGGACCTGCCTGGGTTCAAAGCATTTCCCCCCGCCGGCGGCCATCACTCGGCCGGAACGCAGTTATTATGGGCATCCCACGTCGATGCGCCAATTTGGCACTTACCCCCGAAAGCTGCCCTTCGCCCTTCTCCGGGTTGCGGGGTGTGCTAAGCTCCTCGCATGGTATCGCCCAAGCACGCCCCCCCCGAAATCCTTCGCGTCGACAGTGAACGCCTCCGCCGCGATGTGCAGGAGCTCAGCCGGATCGGTCTCAACCAGGAGGACGGTGGCCTTTACCGCATGGCCTTCACCCCGGCCGATCTGGAAGGCAAGGCCTGGCTCCGGCGCCGCCTCGAGGAAGCCGGCATCGCGAGCTATGTCGACCCGGTCGGCAACCACTTCGGCCGGCTCGAGGGAAGCGATCCCGATGCCCCCGCCGTCCTCATCGGCTCTCATCTCGACACCGTGCCCTGCGCCGGCACCCTCGACGGGTCCCTCGGCGTCATCACCGGCCTCGAGTGCCTGCGGCGCCTCAAGGAGTCGGGCGTCGAACTGCGCCGGCCGGTCGAACTCGTGGCCTTCAGCGACGAGGAGGGGCGCTTCGGCGGCATGTTCGGCTCCCAGGCCTTCGTCGGCGACATCACCCCGCAGACCCTCCACGAAGCCACCGATCTCGATGGGGTGCGCCTGCGCGACGCTCTCGCAGCCTGCGGCCACGACCCCTTCAAGGCGCTCGAGGCCCGGCGCGCCCGCGAAAGCGTGCACAGCTACCTCGAGTTGCACATCGAGCAGGGCCCGGTGCTCGATCGGCTGCACAAGGCGGTCGGCGTGGTCCACGCCATCACCGGACTTTTTCGCTGGGTGGTCCGGTTGCGCGGGGAGGCCAACCACGCCGGCACCACCCCCATGCACATGCGCAATGATGCCTTCATGGGCCTCGCCGACTTCGCCCACTCCATTCCCCGCATCCTCGATGAGAACGGCCGGGAACACAGCCGCGCGACCATCGGCAAGGCCCAGATCCTGCCCGGCGCACCCAATACCGTGCCCGGCCTCGTCGAATTCTCGCTCGACGTGCGCGACACCGATGCGACCGTGCTCGACGAGTTGCGCGATGCCTTCCGCAAGAGCCTTCAGGCCATCGGTCGCCGTCGCTCGCTCACTTTCGAGTTTGAGGAGCAAAGCTACCTCTCGCCGGTGCGCTGCGACCCCCACATGGTCGAGCTTCTCGAGAGCCATGCAAAAGCCCTCGAGCTGCCGTATGAGCGCATGCCCAGCGGCGCCGCCCACGACGCCCAGATGGTCGCCCGCATCGCCCGCACCGCGATGATCTTTGTCCCCAGCAAGGGCGGTCGCAGTCACACGCCGGCCGAATGGACCGACTGGAACGATGTCGAAGTCGGCGCCAACCTCGCCCTCCTCACCCTCCGCGACCTCGCCACTCGCTCGTAGCCCTTCGGCCTGTCCCCTCAACCGCCCGACCCGCGGCTGCCATCCAGCATCTCCCTGCCGACGGGGACGTCGGCGCTCCCGCAGTCAATCCTCCCGCAAGAGTGCAAACTGTCCGGGAGAAAAATGCGGTCTGATCCCCCGCACTGCGCACCCCGCACCCCGCATTCCTCCCCCTCCTCTCTCCTGCGCTTGCCCCTCGACGGCGTGTGCTCCAAGCTTTCTCCCATGCACGATGACCTGGAACTGCATCCGACGTCTGGCTTCACTCACCTCGAGGAGTGGGCCAACAGTGTGACGCATGGGCTCGGGTTTGGCCTGAGCGTGGCCGCACTGGTCATTGCGGTCGTGTGGGCGAGCCTCGCGGGAAGTGTCTTTCTGATCGTGGCGGCGGCGGTCTATGGCGCGACACTCTGCCTCCTGCACCTCGCCTCGACGCTCTATCACAGCGCGCGCGATCTGAAGTGGAAGCGCCGCTTTCTCGTCCTCGACCACGCCTGCATTTACCTGCTCATCGCGGGGACCTACACCCCCTTTGCTCTCGGGCCGCTGCGCGGGCCGGTCGGCTGGACGCTTTTCGGGCTCATCTGGGGGCTGGCCATCCTCGGGGTGACGCGGGAGCTGTTTGTTCGCCGCCGGGGCGGGGTCGGCTCCTCGATCATCTACCTTGCGATGGGCTGGCTGGTCATCGGCTTCATCTACCCGCTGTATATCAATCTCGAGCTGCGCGACTTCCTCCTCGTCCTCGCGGGTGGGCTGGTCTACTCGCTCGGCGTCGTCTTCTATCTGTGGCGGAGGCTGCGCTTTCACCACGCCATCTGGCACCTCTTTGTCATGGGTGGGGCATCCTGCCAGTTTTTCGCCATTCTCGGGCTCATGCGGGTATAGCGGTGACCCGTGGGGAGCGTCGCGCAACCTGCGCTAATCACTCCGATCACCTTGGCCTATACCCTCCGCAGGGCAAGCATTTGGTCGTGCATGGCGGAGGGGCAGCTTCTTAGAACCACAACATCTAGCGCAAAAAGGCAAAAAGGCCGCTAGATGTAGTGTCTGTTCCCTGCCCGCTTCATCCCATATCCATCCTTCCCCGCGCATGTCTGCTTCCCTCGACGCCCCTTCGGCCGCTTCTGCGGCCACCCCCACCCCGCTCGTGCCCGAGCGCGTCTTCTCCCGTTGCGACGTTCATCCCTACGACGAGGTCGAGTGGTCTTATCGCACCGCCGAGATCACCGGTGAGCGGGGCGAAGCCATCTTTCGCCAGGAGAACATCGAGGTGCCGGCGGCATTCTCCGACCTCGCGACGAAGATCCTCGCCTCGAAGTATTTCTACGGCGACATCGACAACGGCACCGACCCGGCGGCGGGCGGGCGCGAGTCGTCCCTCCGGCAGGTCCTCGACCGGGTCTGCGGGACCCTCGCCGACTGGGGGCTGGCGGACGGCTATTTCGCCGATGCGGCCGAGGCGACGCGCTTCCGCGAGGAGCTGACCTGGCTCTGCCTTCACCAGTATGGCGCCTTCAACTCGCCGGTCTGGTTCAATCTCGGCCTCCACCCGGCCTACGGCGTGGGCACGGGCGGCGCCCAGGGCAACTACCGCTGGAGCTTCGAGCGCGAACTCGTCGAGCGCGCCCCCACCCAATACGAGGCCCCGCAGTGCTCGGCCTGCTTCATCCAGCATGTCGACGACTCGCTCGACTCGATCATGGAACTGGCGCGGGCCGAGGCCATGCTCTTCAAATTCGGGAGCGGCAGCGGGACCGACCTCTCCTCCATCCGTTCGACGCGCGAAAAGCTCTCCGGGGGCGGCAAGCCGAGCGGACCCCTCAGCTTTCTCGCCGTCTACGACTCGGTCGCGGGGGTGGTGAAGAGCGGAGGCAAGACCCGTCGCGCGGCGAAGATGAACACGCTCAAGGACTGGCACCCCGACATCGAGGAGTTCATCGAGGCCAAGCGCCGCGAGGAGCGCAAGGCCTGGGCTCTCATCGAACAGGGCTACGACCCGTCCTTCAACGGCGAGGCCTATGGCTCGATCAAGTTCCAGAACGAGAACCTCAGCGTGCGCGTCTCCGACGCCTTCATGGCGGCGGCGGAGGAGGACAAGGAATGGTGGACCCGCCGCGTGACGGACGGCCAGCCCTGCGAAAAGAAGCGCGCCTCCGCCCTCCTCGACGCCATCGCCGAGGGCACCCACCTCTGCGGCGACCCCGGCCTGCAGTTCGACGACACGATCGACGAGTGGCACACCTGCAAGGGCTCCGGCCGCCAGAACTGCACCAACCCCTGCAGCGAGTACCTTTTCCTCGACAACTCTGCGTGTAACCTCGCCAGCATCAACCTGATGAAGTTCCGCCGGCCCGACGGGTTCGACTTCGAGCCGTTTGCGGCGGCCTGTAAGATCCTCATCATCGCGCAGGAGA
>JBKHAU010000158.1:0-6434 GCA_046542725.1 Opitutales bacterium | reverse complement strand
GGGAGGCACTCAGCATCCTTTAGCGTTTGCTATGCCACCTGGCCGACGGGGGAGGGAAGACCCCCCGGGAGACCTTCCTTGGGAAGGCAATCGAAAAAATGGCCAACGGTTTTTGCATCCGACAGGCTGCTTCCGGCGAACCTACCGATGAATCCAATCCGTCCTGTCCATGTCCACCTTCCTCGATCTTTTCCGCCCCACCCGCGCGGTGGCGCTGGCCGTCCTTCTCACCCCGCCCGTGCTGCGGGCCGAACCGGTGCTCTTTGTCACGCAAGGCATGCCGGGAGAGCGGGCACACATCCTCACCGTCGCGCAGATGGGCTCGGAGGTGCACCTGACCGGCACGGTGGAGCCGGTCGCCGAGGTCTGGATCGGTCTGCCGGGGCCGCTCTACACCGTGCTCGAACTCGACGTGCCAGCCCTCGCGGTGAAGCAGGTGGACATCATCCCGGCGTTCGACGACGCCGCGTTTTACACCGACCGGCAGTTGCTCTTCACCCAGGCTCAGGTCCTCGGCAGCTACGAGCCTGCGTTGGGCAGCGGCTGGGTCCACACCGCCCTGCTCGGCTGGGTCTGGCTCCGGCAGTACCCTTGGATCTACGACCCGGAGGAGGGCTGGCTCTATACCAAGGGGGCAGAGCTGGAACTCGAATCCTATCCGCCCCGCCTCGCCTGGTGGATCTACTCGGTGAAAGATGACGAGTGGACCTATCGCTGGCGCTGAGAGAGGCTCCTCTCCGCGACCCTGCAACCCGCTGACCGACCGTGTCTTCCCCGCCGCCTTCACCCGACCCCTGGCCGCCCGTCCTGCGTCGCGTCGCGGCGGGCGACGCCCACGCGCTGCGGGCCCTCTACGAGGCCTTTGCCCCGCGCCTGCTCGGACTCGCGGTGCGCATCCTCGGATCCGGCGCAGAGGCAGAAGAGGCGCTGCAGGACAGTTTCGTGCAGGTCTGGCGGCAGGCGCGCCGTTTTGATCCGGAGCGCGCCTCGGTCGAGACCTGGCTCTTTCTCATCGTGCGACGACGCTGCATCGACCGCCTGCGCCGCGCCCGCGGACAGCCCCCACGCCATGCCTTCCCCCAAGAGGAGGTGCTGGACAAACTCGTGGACTTCGCCCCTGGCCCCGGCGAAGCCGCCGCCCAGGCCGACCATCCCGCTGTGCGCCAGCTCCGCTCCCTTCCCCCACGGCAGCGTGAGGCGCTCGAGCTCGCCTTTTTCGACGGCTACACCCAGGCCGAAATCGCGGCCCTGAAAAACCGACCCCTCGGCACCGTCAAGTCCGACATGCGCCGTGCCCTCGAACGCCTGCGACAAGGAGGCCACTCCCATGGCTGAACCGCTTCCCGAAGACACCCTTCTACGCCACCTCCTCGACGAACTCCCACCCGCGGAAGCCCGTGCCTGCGAGGATCAACTCGCCGCCGACGCCACCGCCCGGGCCGCGCTCCACGCCGAAGGCGAACGTCTGCGCCAGTGGGCGACCGACGACCTGCCCGCGATCGCGCCAGCGCCCGCCACCTGGGAGCACCTCGCCGCCCGGCTCGAGCTCTCCACCGCCGCCCGCCCGCTTCCGGATCACGCGCGCTGGTGGCACTCCCTTCCGCTCTGGCGCGCCGCCGCCCTGCTGTTCCTCGCGTTGCACGGGCTTTGGCTGTTGCCATGGGGCAAGGGCCTCCGGGAGAATGGCGAGGCGCTCGCGCCGGCCGGCGGGCACCACTCGCCGGGCGGGCCTGCCAGTGACTCGGACCGCGCCTTGGTGACGACGACCCCGCCTTCGCCTGGGGAGGGAGCCACCGAAATCGAACGCCTCCGCAGCCGCCTCGAAACCCGCGAGGTCGAGGTGGAGATCCTTCGCGACGCCCTCGGCACCGCACGCGACGCCACCCGCCTCGCGCAGCGCGAACGCGAACGCCTCGCCGTGCGCCTCGGCGCCTTTTTCCGCCCCGAAGCAGGCCGCAGCCAACTCACCCTCGTGGAGCTGCGCCCCCGCGGCGTCGGCGCCTCGGGTTTCCTCGAAAACCTGCAGGATGCCCTGCTCAATCCCGACCGCGGGCCTCGCAGTCGCGGCGCGGTCGACGAGGAGGCCTTCGCCGGGACGACGCCGGGAGAGGACAACCCCGCCGCCCTCGCCGTCTGGCGCGACGACCTGCAACAGGGCTTCCTCAACCTCTACAGCCTGCCCGCCCCCGCCGAGGGCCAGCAACACACCCTTTGGGTCCGAGGCAGCGGTGAGGGCGACGCCTTTGTCGCGGTCGGCACGCTCCCTCCGCCAGAGAGCGACGTGCTCCTCCTCGACTTCACCGTGCCGGGAACCGAAGCCTTTCACCCCGGCGCTTTTCTCATCACCGAGGAGCCCGCCGCAGGCGCACCCCAGCCCACCGGCCCCGTCGTGCTGGAAGGGCCGTGAGGCCATGCTGTTCCCCCCTTCTTCTCCCCTGCTCGCCCTTCCAAAATGAACACGCCGATCCTCTCCTTCCTCCTCCTTGCGGGCCGGGGTGCGCTCGTTTCCCCGCTCCGCATCTGCGCCGAGCCCTTCCTCGGCGAGGCCGGACCCGAGAATCAGGTGGTCGCCTACTGGGTCTGGTCGGCCCAGCAACAGCAGTGGAGCTACCGGCATCCGCTCCTCGAGGGCGTTGTCGCGCAGTGACTCCGCACCTGTCGCCGCCGCCCTACTCCACGGCGTGCTGCAGCATCCAGCCAATCGCCTCGTCGCAGGCCGCGAAGGCCGCGTCGCCCCCGAGGTTGGCCGCCGCCACGAGGACGAGGTCGCGCTCCGGCGCGACCCAGATGAGGGCGAAGAAGTTGGTATTGGACCCGGCATGGTGCAGCGCGCGGCCGCCGGCCCAGGGGGGCTCCGCCACGATCCAGCCACGGGCATAGGGCTGCGGCTCGTTCACGGCGGGCTCATGCAGGACGCTCACCTGCCCAGCGGTCAGGCCCGGCAGCGCGAGCGCGCCGGCATGCAGGCTGCCGTAGCGGGCGAAGTCGTCGATGAGGTGGGTGAGGAGCTGCACGAGCCTCACCTCGCAGTAGTCCGGATGCACCTCCCAGTCCGGAAAGAGCTCCATACCAAATGAGCGAAGGGTCGCATGCCCCATAGGTGTCGGCCGGAAGCCGAACCTTACCGCGGTCACGGGGAATCTTCTCCCCGCACCCTCTTTCGCCCCAACCGGTTCGTGGCATCCTGACTCACCATGCCGACGGGGACGTCGGCGCTCCCGGGCGCGCTCCTCCTGCGATGGTAAGCGATGTCGTGGAGACAGACGGGGTCTGCTCGCGGCCCGCTCAGGCCTTGTGGGTCGTGCGGGGGCGTCGGCGCCCGGAATTGAAGCGCGGACAGAGGGGGCAGGCGTTTGCCGAGCCGTCGCACTTCCGGCGGGCGGTGCAGTGTTCGCGCCCGAAGAAGATGATCTGGAGATGGAGGGTGTTCCAGGTCGCGGGCGGGAAGAGGCGCTTGAGATCGCGCTCGGTCTGCAGGACCGAGCGTCCGTTCGTCAGGCCCCAACGCTGGGCCAGACGGTGGATGTGCGTGTCGACGGGAAAGGCCGGCTCGCCAAAGGCCTGTGCCATCACCACCTGGGCGGTTTTGTGTCCCACCCCAGGGAGCATCTCGAGGCGGGCGAGATCGGCCGGCACCTCGCCGTTGTACTCGTCGACGAGGATCTGGGAGAGGCGCCGGATGGCCCTCGCCTTTTGTGGACCGAGGCCGCAGGGGCGCACGATCTCGAGGATGGCCGTCTCCTCCTGTTGTGCCATTGCGGCGGGGTTGTCGCCGAGCAGCCAGAGACGCGGGGTGACCTCGTTGACCCGTTTGTCCGTGCATTGGGCCGAGAGGAGGACGGCGACGAGCAGAGTGTAGGCGTCCCGATGGTCGAGCGGGATGGGGGGAGCGGGATAACGCCGGGTCAGCTCGTCGAGGACGAGCGCGACGCGTTCCTTTTTCGTCATCGTCGAGGGGTGCTCAGCTGGCCTTCGCCGCCTTCTCGCCGCCGGCGAGGAAAGCGCGGAGAAAACCGACGACGCGGGGACGCATCTGCAGGCGGGAAACGATCTGGTCGACGAGCCCGTGCTGGAGGAGAAACTCGGAGCGCTGGAAGCCGGCCGGCAGTTCCTCGTTGGTCCCCTCCTTGATGACGCGGGGACCGGCGAAACAGATGAGTGCCTCGGGCTCGGCGAGGATAAGGTCTCCAAGGGAGGCGAAGCTGGCCGTCACCCCCCCGGTGGTCGGATGCGTGAGGATCGAGATATAGGGCAGGCGGGCCTCGGCGAGACGGGCCAGCGCGGCGCTCGTCTTGGCCATTTGCATGAGGCTGTGGATGCCCTCCTGCATGCGCGCCCCGCCCGAAGCCGAGACGATGATGACGGGGATGCCCATCTCGAGGCCGCGCTCGATCGCGCGGGTGATCTTCTCCCCGGTCGCCGCCCCCATGGAGGCCCCACCAAAGCGGAAGTCCATCACCGCGAGGGAAACCCGGATCCCCTCCATTCGGCCCACCCCACAGATCACGGCCTCCTTCAGGCCGGTCTTCGCCTTGTAGTCGAGGAGGCGGTCGGCATAGGACTTGTGGTCGACGAAGTGGAGGCTGTCGATCGCGGTCACCCCGGGGTCGTATTCCTCCCAGGTCCCCTCGTCGATCATCGACTCGATGCGCCGCGGCGCGGAGATGGGGAAGTGGAAACCGCTCTTGGGCGAGACCATGAGGTTCTTCTCCAGCTCACGGGTGTAGATCAGTTCCCCATTCTTCGGATCACTCGTGTAGAGGTCCTTTGGAATGTCCCTTTTGCGCTGGGGGGTGATGGTCGAATACTTGGGCTTGGAAAAGAAAGGCATGGTCTGTGGCAGTAAGAGGGAAGGCGTCAGCCGTGGGCAAGCGCGAGGACACGCAGGGAACGGGCGCCGGCCTGCCGAAGGACGCGACAACACTCGTTCATTGTCGAACCGGTGGTGAAGACATCGTCCACCACGACGTATGTCAAATCCGGCCTCACCTCCACTCCCGGCCGCAGCTCGAAGGCACGGCGCACGTTTGTCCGGCGTGCCTCGCGGGGCAGGCGGGTCTGGGTCTGCGTCCAGCCCGAGCGGCGCAGGAGTTCGGCCCAGCCACTCGAAGGGAGGACGCGGTCCCAGGCCTCGGCGAGAAGCGCGCTCTGGTTGAAACCCCGCTCACGCAGCCGGGTCGGGTGCAGCGGCACGGGCACGAGGACGGCATCGCGCACGTGCTCGACCACCGCCGGCACACGCCCGGCAAGGTGGGCAAGGTCGGGCAGGAGGTGGCGCGCATGGCGGTATTTGAGGTGACGCACGAGGGTCGAGGCCACCTCGCGGTGCAGGACGCAGCAGCGCCCGGCCGCGAAAATCGGCTCGAGCGCCTCGCAGTGTTCGCAGGACGCTCCGCCGCGGATGCCGGGGAAGGGGTGACCGCAGGTTTCGCAGACGGGCGGGTGGATCCAGTCGAGACGGGCGGCGCAACCCGCGCAGAGGAACTTCCAGCCCCCTCCCTCCTCCACGACTTCGCCGCAGTGCTCGCAGGAGCGCGGGTAGACGAGATCGAGAAACCGGCGCCCCCAGTGCCGCAGAAGGGGCTCAGTCATAGTCGACGCGCTCGAGGGTGAGGCCGCGGGCCGGCGCCGTGACGACGAGGGCGGTGCGCTCTCGGCCATGGAGGATGGCTTCGGCGGCATCGGGTGAGAGCTTGCCGAGTCCCACGTCGAGGAGGCAGCCGGCGAGACTGCGCACCATCTTGTAGAGGTAGCCGCTGCCCTCGGTCGCGAGCGTCAGCCGCGGTCCCTCTCGTGTGACCTCGAGGAGGCGGAGGTCCTTGACCGGATTTTCCTCGCTGTCGTCGCGTCGGTTCGCCCCAAAAGCGGAGAAATCGTGCCGCCCGAGGAGGCGGCGGGCGGCCTCGTTCATGCGCTCATGATCGACCCGGCGGTAGCCGAGGGAGTGGCAGTAGCGTACCTCGAAGGGGGGCGCGTCGCCCTCGAAGAAGCGATAGAGATAGCGCTTGCCGGTGGCCGAAGAGCGCGCGTGAAATGCGTCCGGCACCGCCTCCGCCGCGGTCACCAAAATGGCTTCAGGCAGGCCCGTGCGGAGGGCCTTGAGCAACTTTTCCGCTCCGTGGCGCCATTCTCCATCGAAGTGAAAAACCTGTCCCACGGCATGCACCCCGCTGTCCGTCCGACCGGAGCCATGGATCCGCACTGGAGAGCCGAGGAGAAAACCCAGCCGGCGCTCGAGAAACTGCTGGATGGTGTTGCCGCCGCGCTGGGCCTGCCACCCTTCGAAGCCCGTGCCATCGTAGGCGACCGTGCATTTCCAGCGCATCGCTGACTGCTCAAGAGCCGGGGTCGAGGTCCATCGCAAACTGCTGGCGTTCCGTCGCGGGCACCGGCATGTAGCCGGCCGCTTCGATCGCCGCCGCCACCTCGTCACC
>JBKHAU010000157.1:0-6444 GCA_046542725.1 Opitutales bacterium | reverse complement strand
GATGGCGGTGACCTCCTCGACAAGATCAAGGCCTCCCCCGAAGGCATGCCGCCGGACGAGGCCCACCGCATCCTCGAGCAGCTCCTCGAGTCCCTCGTCTACGCCCACGGCAAGGGTGTCATCCACCGCGATCTGAAGCCGGCCAACCTCCTCCTCACGCAGGACGGCACGATCAAGGTCTCCGACTTCGGCCTCGCCGCCGTCGTTGGCGAAGACTACCAAAAGAGCCTCATCGAGAAGTCCATCACCCTCTCCCGGGTGGCCAACATGGAGACGATGCAACTCGAGGAAGGCTCCTCTGCCAGCGCCTTTGCCGGCACCCTGCTTTACATGAGCCCGGAGGCCATCCAGGGCGGGCGACCGGACAAGCGCGACGACCTCTACGCCGTCGGCGTGATCGCCTACTACATGCTCACCGGGAAGCAGCCGGGGGTGAACTACAAGCCGCCTTCCAAGCTCGTGAAAGGCGTCGGGCGCCGCTGGGACCACTTCATCGTGAACTGCCTCGAGACGGCCGATCAGCGCTTCCAGACGGCCGAGGAAACGCTCGCCGCACTGCGCCAGATCAACCGCAAGCGGCGCGCTGCACCCCTCGTCCTCGCTGTCTTCCTGCTCGTTGCGGCCGGGCTGGGCGCGGCCACCTGGCAGTGGGAAGCGGTCCGCCCCTACCTCGACGAGGCGCGTGGGACGGTCGAGGGCTGGCTCGCCGCCGAACCGACGACACCCGATACGGTCGAGCCTGACCGACCGGGCGCGCCGACCACGACCGTTCCCACCGCGCTGGCGCCGGGAGAGAGGGCGCTTGTCGTGCGCGGCTCGCCGCGCGCCGTCAGTCTGCGGGCGAGGGCCGGGCGCGAGACCGTCTACGAGAGCCCGCTCGACCTGCCCGCCTCGGTCAACCTCCCACAGGACCGCGGCCGTCTCACGCTCGAGTTCAGCGCGCCTGGCTACGCTGCCGAGAGCGTCGTGCTCGATCCCGCGGAGGGCCTCGAGAGCCTCGCCATTCAGCTCGCGCCGCTCGTCGCCGAGCGCACCTTCCGCTTTCGCAGCAATGTGAGCGCGGCCGAGGTCTGGGTGCGCGGCGAAGCCCTCGGCACGACCCTCGCGCCCATTGCGGTGACCTTTCGCCGCGACTCGAAAAACGCCTCCTGGGCGCCCGTCGAGGCGATCGTGCGCGCGCCTGGCTTCGAGCCCGTCACCCAGCAGGTCGGGTTTGAGGACCCCGAACTGCTGCCCGTCGTGAACCTCACTCCGCGGTCCGAGGACATGGTGGTGACCCTCCCCGATGGAGCGCGCATTACTTTCAAGCCGATCGAGCCGGGTTCCTTCATGATGGGTTCCCCCGAAACCGAGGTCGGGCACAAGTTTGATGAGAACCAGCGTCGCGTGACGATCGCTGATCAATTCTTCATCGGCGCGACGGAAGTGACGCAGGCGCAGTACCGGGCCGTGATGGGCCGCAATCCGAGTTCGAATCGCTTTGGCAACGCGGGTGACCGCCCGGTCGAGCAGATCACCTTCGCCGACATCGTTGCTCCCGGTGGTTTTCTCGACCGTTTCAACGCCTATCTTGCGGCCCGCGGTTACGAGGGTTGGCAGGCCGCTCTTCCCTCCGAGGAACAATGGGAATACGCCGCTCGGGCCGGCACCACCTCGGCCCTCAGCAACGGGGCAGACCTGCGGGACACACAGCGCGATGGCGCCCTCGCCCGCGTGGCCCACTATTCCGCCAACGCGACCATCCCCGTGGCCAGCCTCGAGGCCAATCCCTGGGGCCTCTACGATGTGCATGGCAACGTTTGGGAATGGACGAGCAACGGCGTCCTGCGCGGCGGCAGCTTCCTGGAGGGGGCGACTTCGTCCCGCTCCGCCTCGCGCCTGCGCGGTTTCGGCGAAAGCAGTCGCACGGACAAGCGTTTCGGCTTCCGCCTCATCCTCCTGCGCGAGCGTTAGGCTCCCTCCCCCACTGGCTTTGCGATGCCTTTGTCCCCGCTTCCCGTCACAGCCTGCGGCCTTACGCACGTGGGTAACTTTCGCCGCAACAACGAGGACTGGATCCTCCTCCGCGATCTTGACCAGCCGGCCTGGCAGCCGCCCGCAGAGGGTGGCGCGACGACCGCTTCGAGCGGCCCGCACGGCTTCTTTGGCGCGGTTTGCGACGGCCTCGGGGGCGGTGCCTTTGGCGAGGTCGCGAGCCGCGCGAGCGCCGAGACCGCGGCTGACGCCCTCCTCGCCGCCTGCCAGGAGGAAGGGGCCTCGCTCGATGCGGCCGCCACCCTGCGCGACGCCGTCACTGCCGCCCACCGGCGCATCCACCGCATGATGGTGGAAAATCCGGCCTACGACGGCATGGGCACGACTTTTTCCGGCCTCTGGTTTCGGCCCGGCGGCGTCCACCTCGTGCATGTCGGCGACAGCCGCATCTACCGCTGGCGGGGTCGGGGCCTCGAGCGCATGACGACCGATCAGTCGCCCGTCGGCGAGATGCTCGCACGGGGTCGCCTCACCGCCGAGGACGCCCGGCGGCATCCCATGCGCAACTATGTCAACCAAGTCATCGGCGGGGCTCACGAGCGCGTTCAGCCCGAGCAGCGCTCCCTCCCCCGGGTGCCCGGCACCCTCTGGCTCCTCTGCAGCGACGGTCTCACCGACGCCCTCGGCGACGACGAGCTCGGCTACGCCCTCGCCGCCATGGCCCACCTCCCGCCCGACCGCATCGCCGCGCGGCTGCTCCATCAGGCCCTCAGCCGCGCCGGCCGGGACAACATCAGCCTGCTTCTCGTGCGCGAGGGCGAGCCCTCCTTGCGCACACGACTCGAGGGCGCCGCGCGCGGACGCTTCCGCACCCTCCGCCAGCGCTTCAGCCGCACGCCCTCGAGCCTGCGGTAGGGATGGTCAATCGATGGGTGACCGGGTCCCCCGGCGGTCCCTTCAAGAAGGGGGAATCCGGAAAAGAGGCGCCTCCGGAGGGTCCACCTCAGGCGTACCGGCGGCGCCTGAGAAGGCGGTGAAACAGTCTCAGAGCCGCGCGAAGACCGCTGGCGCCGGTCCCTCCGAGGCAGGCTCCTCCGGCACGAGCGCGTGCCACCCTGGAGGGCCCGTTTCTGGCGGGCTTCCCGCGCGGGCCTATTCGTCTTCGCCGGGGACGTAAAAGGCGGCGAGGGCGTAGGCCAGCGCGCCGTCCCAGTTGATCGCGTTTTCGTTGAGGGCATAGCTCGACTCTTCGTCGACCCAGTCGAGTTCGGTCGGGTGGGGGCCGCCGACGAGGTGGCCGGGCCAGGCGGGCGCGAGGTCATCCGCACCGCTCGGGCGATGGTGGGGGGCGTTGGGCGGATTGAGCCCGTCGCCGGTGACGAAGGAGCGGCTGTAGGGGTTGCGCCCGTAGAGGTAGGCGAGCTGGTTGAAGGCGGCGTGGCGGTAGCGCTCGTCGCCGGAGAGGCGGTAGGCGGCCTGAAGCGTCATGGTGGAGCGGGCGACGCTGCCGTTGACCCCCCAGTAGTAGCCGCGGAGGCTGCGTCCGTAGGCATGCGCGTCGTGGGTCTCGAGGAGCCGATCGGCGGCGAGAAGGAGGTCTTCGGCAAGATGGGCGCGGATCTCGGGGTCGACCTCGGCGGCCTCGCTGAAAAGGTAGGAATAGAGCCCCAGGTTGCCTGGTCGGCCCCAGTCCCAGTCCACATCGAAGGCAAAGTTGTCCTGCGTGAGGCGCCGTTCGATGCCGGCGCGCTCGTCGGCACTGAGGGCTTCGGGGGCGGTGAGGAGCATTTCGACCGAGGCCCAGAGCACGTCCGACTCGGAGGGGGTGAGGTAGGCGCCGGTGTTGAAGGCGCTCAGATCGGGGCGGACCTCACGCCAGGCGGGCTGCATCGCTTCCCAGGCGCGGACGGCCGCCTCCTTGCAACGTTCGGCGAAGTCCTCGTCGTAGGGCTCGAAGACGCGCGAGGCCATGAGCATGGAGGCGCAAAAGTTGGCGTTGGCGGCGGTGCCCCAGGGTGCGTAGTAGCGTTTGCCGTCATCCGCCGAAGGCATGATGAAGGGGGCGAAATCGTGCCGCGTGAGCTTGTGCGAGACCCTGCCGTCGGGGAACTGCAGCTTGAGGAGCCACGCCACGTTGTAGCGCAGTTCGTCGAGATAGTCGGGAAGATCGCCGCCGGCCTCGGGGATGGGAAGTGCGAGGTGCTGAAGGCGGTCGCCATACTGCTCCCAGGCGGCAAGCATCATGCCGTTGGTGAAGCCGGCGTTGACGGCGTATTTGCCGTAGTCGCCAGCGTCGTGCCAGCCGCCCACGCCGTCCTTGCGTTCGCCGGCGCGGGCGGGGTCGTATTCGTCCAGATAGCCGTCGTCGAGGTGGCAGGCGGCGTGAGCGAAGGTGTGGCCCTCGTGCTCGAACTCGACCGCCATGCCGCAGCGTTGGCCGTAAAAGCCGAGCATCACAAGGCGCAGGCGCTCGTTGAGGACGTCCGCTCCGACGGTGAAGGGGGCGGAGGGCGGAAGGCCTTCGACTTCGAGGCGATAGCGGCCCGCGGGCAAGCTGGTGAAGGCGGCCTGACGCACCGTTTCCTGCGTTTCAGGGGATGGGGCAGGGCCGGTGAGGTCGCCCTCGTGAACCGTCTCCCCGCTCGCCAGCTCGACGACGCGGAAGGTGTCGCCCATCCCGGGCATGGTCGAGACGGTGGCGTGTTTTGCCACCTCGAGCGGGTAGCCGACGGAGCTGAGGCGGATGCCGGCGGGGGCGGGGCCTTCGGCTTGCCCCGAGCACGCGGTGGAAAGGGCCGAAAGGACAAGGAGGGTCGAGCAAAGCAGACGTCGGGGGCGCATGGTTCAGGGGGATCGAGAGGGTGAATGGGGGTGGGCGCGGAACGCCCGGGAGAGGGAAAATCAGACTCTCGAGGATGCTCTGCGAGAGGGCAAGGCTGCGTCACTCCGCCGCCTCGGTGCGTGCGCAAAGGGCTGCCCACCGCTCCTCTCCGAAGCCGACGGTACCGCCTCGGGGAGTGAGGAGGAAGGGACGCTTGACGAGGTTTCCGTTGGTCGCGAGAAGCGCGAGGGCCTCGTCTTCGGGCATGGCGTCCAGCCGGGCGCCGAGGCCGAGCTGGCGGTAGTCTCGGCCGGAGGTGTTGAAGAGCTTGCGCAGGCTGCCCAGCTCGTCGCGCATGCGACGCAGTTCGTCGAGGCTGGGGGGCGTTTCGCGGATGGGCACCTCCTCGAAGGCGATGCCTTCTGCGCGGAGCCAGGCGGTCGCTCGGCGGCAGGTGGAACACTGGCGATAGGTGTAGACTTTCACATGGTCCATCGAACGCAGAGTGAAAGCGCACGGCGCGATGGCACGCCGAAAGACGCGGCGCGCTTCGCCGGACGATTCCCCCCGGGCACCCGATTTCTCGGGTGAACCCCGCATTCGGCTGGGGAGGACGCGGGTTCGGCCGATGACAACACCGTGCCCTCCCTGGAATCCCCAAGCTTGGCCTCATGAAGCGCATCCTTTTCCCCTCGGTTCTCCTTTTCGCGCTGATCGGCAGTGGGGTCTGGTGGCTCCTGCCCGAGCGGCACGCGCGGGGCGGGACGGAGGGGGCATCGGAGCCCGTCAACGAGGCGAGCGCCCGCCCCACCGGTCGGGCGGCGGGCGAGCCGACGGCCCTCGCGAGGGCGCCCTTGCCGGCGGTCGAGCTGCAGGAACCGGCGGCTTGGGAGGCGGCCTTCGCGGCCGCCGCGGTGCCGTTGCGTCATGCCTACTTTTCCCCCGGCGAGGTCCTCGCCGAAGAGGTCTCGGCGGAGCCCGAGGGCCGCGTCGTGCGCCGTCGGTTCATGCGCCTGCCGGAGTATCCCGAGCGGGTCTACGTGGAGGAGACCTTTCAGGCGCTGAGCGACGGCTCTTGGGCCCTCGAGTCCCAGGCGCTCGAGGTGGCGGAAGAGTGGATCCTGCGCGTGGAGCCGGGTGAGCGCGACCCCGTGGACGAGATCGCGGCCGCCGAGGCGGGCACCATCGTTCACGAGATCGATCCGATCGGCCTCTGGACACTGCGCTTTCCGGTCGCCGACTTTGCCGCTCGCCGGGCACTCCGGGCACGTCTCGAAGCCCATCCCGCGACCGAAGCGGTCATGCCCAACGAGCTTGTCTGGACCACCGCCACCCCCGACGACCCGAACTTTCACCAGCAGTGGGAGATGGGGGCCATCGCGGCCGAGGCGGGCTGGGACATCGCGACCGATGCCGCCCTCAACGACCGGGTCAATGTCGTCGCGGCGATCATCGACACCGGCGTCAACCTCGCGCACAACGACCTCCTTTTCTGGACCAATCCCGGCGAGATCGCGGGCAACGGGATCGACGACGACGGCAACGGCCGCATCGACGACGTCCATGGGTTCGATTTCTACACCTACACGGCCGACATCCATCGCTCCGGCGGGCATGGCGTGACGGTCTCGAACATCGCCGGCCACCTC
>JBKHAU010000156.1:0-6458 GCA_046542725.1 Opitutales bacterium | reverse complement strand
GCCAAGGATCAGCGCGAAGAAAACCGCGGCGATGGCCAGTCCACTGAACGCGCTTCCGAAATGGATACTCGCAGCTATGCCGCCAATGACACGCGCCGCAGCGATGGGATGGACCGCATGTCCGGCGAAGACAATGGCCCGATGGCCGTGATTAAACTCGAGACGGGGCTCTTCAGCTCGGACAAATACGTGAAGGTGCCCCTTTCCGCTCTCGAGCGCGACGACGAAGACCGCTTCACCATCGACATGGCCAAGAGCGAACTCGAGGAGATTGCTTCGCGAAGCGTCGAGCGCAGTCAAGGCGTCGAAGTCGCCTACTAAGACTGCTTCACAAGAACACCCTTCCGACGGCCGGCGAGCGTATGCTCCCGGCCGTTTTTTCTGTTCGGCGCCCTCAGGGCCAGGCTCGGAGACGATGGGCGAGTTGGAAGCGCACGGTGTAGGCAAAGAGGCCGGTCAGCCCAACCGTAAAGGCAAGACAGACGGCGAAGACCGGCCAGGTCATGGCCAGCGCCCAGCCCTGTGTGAGCGGGTCGGCACGGGTCGCCTCCCAAAACAGGTTGTGCGCGAAGATCCCGAGGATGAACATCACCGTGAGGCCGGCACACTGCAGACTGCGCAGGTTGGCCCCACCTTCGCGCCGCCACACGATTCCGGCCCACGAGGCCCCCGCGAGCGTCACACCGAGAATCAATCCTGCCCAAAGAAACAGCATCAGTGGGAGGAAGGTCGGGGGATCAAGAGAGTTGTCGCGCAGAGAGACAGCATACGGCGAATGTTCACTGTGGCGTATACAAAACGCCGTCAGTTGAGCGTTTCAAAAGCAGGGCGCGGATGCTGAAGGGCAAGCAAAAAGCCGTAAGGAAAATTACCCGGTTTCGCTCGGCGGGCGGCGCGGTCGTGTCGAATCGCGCGATCTTGGCCGCTCTTCGAAAAAACGGTGCATGGCGGCGAGGACGGCCTCAGGCTGCTCCTCGATCACGAGATGTCCGCTTCAGGTGTGACCCGCACCTCGGAGCCGGAAGGAGAGCGTGCCGTTCATGGGCTTTTCGACAAAGACCATGGGCGCCCCAGACCCCGTGGCGCGCCTCCCTCCCCTCAAACGAAAAGGTTTTGGGCAGGGTCCTTCGCCCGGTCATCAGATCCATCGCACTCGAAGACCGTTGGCCGTTTCGTGCCGGCGTCAACGCGTCAGCCGCGGGGACCCGGCCGGACCACGGTCGAGGACGCGATTCCCCATGCTCTCCGGAATCCCGATTGCGTCCCGCCCGGTCTTCCCCACTTTGCTGGTTATGGATGAACTGAGTGTGCGCGTGCGCCATCTCCAGCTGAGTGACTTCGACGACCTGCGCGAAGGCATGCGGCTGTCCTATGCCACGATCGATGTCGAAGACTGGGAACGGCGCCACATGAAGCGCCTCCTCGATCTTTTTCCCGACGGTCAGCTCTGCGTCGAGGTCAACGGCAAGGCGGTTGGCTGCGCCCTCTCCATCATCGTGGATTACAGCAAGTTTGGTGACGCCCATACCTACGAGCAGATCACCGCCGAAGAGGAGTTCAGCACCCATGACGAGGAGGGCGACGTGCTCTACGGGATCGAGGTCTTTGTCCACCCCGACTACCGCGGCATGCGCCTCGCGCGCCGGATGTATGACGCCCGCAAGGAACTCTGCGAAAACCTCAACCTGCGCGCCATCGTCGCCGGCGGCCGCATTCCCGGCTACGGCGATCACGCGGAGGAACTCACCCCCAAGCAATACATCGACAAGGTGAAGGGCCGGGAACTGCACGACCCCATCCTCTCCTTTCAGCTGGCGAACGACTTCCACGTCAAAAAGCTCCTCCGCGGCTATCTCCGCGGCGACCACGAGTCCAAGGCCTACGCTACCCTTCTCGAGTGGAACAACATCTACTACGAGGAGAAACCCCGCCTCCTTGCCCAGCACAAGCGCGAGATCCGCCTCGGTGTGGTCCAGCTCCAGAACCGCGCTGCGACCAACCTCGAGACCGTTCTCGACCAGGCGGAATACTTCATCGACACGGTGAGTGACTACGAGTCCGACTTCATCATGTTTCCGGAGTTCTTCAACGCGGCCCTCATGGTGAAGTACAATCACCTCTCCCAGGCCGAGGCCATTCGGCACCTCGCCGGCTATACCGACGAGGTCATCGGGCGCATGCAGGAGTTCGCCGTGAGCTACAACGTGAACATCATCCCCGGCAGCATGCCCCTGCTCGAGGACGGCTACCTCTACAATGCCGCCTGGTTCTGCGGTCGCGATGGCAAGGTGGAGTCGATCAAGAAGCTTCACATCACCCCTTCCGAGCGCGACAGCTACGGCATGATCGGGGGCAACGAGCTGCGCGCCATCGACACCGATTGCGGCAAGATCGGCATCCTCATCTGCTACGACGTGGAGTTCCCCGAGTTGCCGCGCCTCCTCCGTGAGCAGGGCGCCGAGATTCTTTTCGTTCCCTTCATGACCGACCTCCAGACGGGCTACAACCGGGTGCGTTTCTGCGCTCAAGCCCGCGCGGTGGAAAACGAGTGCTTTGTCGTCATCGGCGGCAGCGTGGGCAACCTCCCGCGCGTCGACAACATGGACATCCAATACTCCCAGTCGGCCGTCTTCTCGCCCAGCGACTTTGCCTTCCACCGCAATGGCATCGTCGCCGAGGCCACCCCCAATACCGAGATGGTCCTCATCGCCGACGTGAACATGGATCTGCTCAAGGAGCTTCACGCCAATGGCAGCGTGACCAACCTGAAGGACCGTCGCACCGACCTCTACTCCCTCCGCTTGAAGACCCGCCGCCAGCCCGCCGAGGCCAAACCAGCCGTCGCCACCGGTCGCTCCGCCCCTCTCTTTCGCCATGATGAAAAAGGACCTGCAGACAGTTCTCCGCGCCGTCGTACGTCCGGCTGAGGCCCCGGGCCTGAGCGTCGCCGAGGCGCTCGCCCAGCTCGACGCCCTCGCCCGCGACCCCGCCGCTGACCTCGACCCGCACCTGCGCCACTACCTCCAGAAGCGCAGCTACGTGAAGGCGCTTGCTTTCCTCGAAGACGGAAAGATGGCCGACCATGGCTAAGAAGAAACCACGCATTTCGACCGAAGGGGGGAGCGGCCTGAGCGCCGACAACCCTTTTGGCAGCCTCGACCTCGGCGGCCTGCCCGATACGCCGAAGGAAAGCGCGCCGGTGCCTGCCCGCTCCTCGACGATTCACCGCCCCAAAAAGAAGGGCCCACCCCCACGTCTCGACGTGCGTCGCCTCAAGGGCGGCAAGGGCGGCAAGACCGTGACCGAGATCAGCGGCTTCATCGGCGTCAACGATGCGCAACTCGAGACCCTCGCCAAGCGCCTCAAGGCCACCTGCGGCGTCGGCGGCACGGTCAAGGGCCGCACGGTCGAGCTCCAGGGCGATCAACGCGACAAGCTGAAGCCCCTCCTCGAAGCCGACGGCTACCGCGTCGTCCTCAGCGGCGGCTGAGGGGAGGGGGGACGCCCGAGACCGACTCTGGTCGCGATTCCTTCAACGCGCAGAGGCGAAAGGGTAAAAATTACGGAATGACCGCTCGATCTCGGCCGAAACGCTGGAGTCGGGCCTTGCGCCCGTGCCCCTGGAACTCACCTCACTCCTCGACTGACGTTCGCTTGCGCTGGTGAAGCATGAGGGGGTTACGGTCGGGATCGAGCGCGAAGCAGTAGCGACAGACGGGCGACTCCATGATGCCGGGCATCTCGGGATCGACCGCGCCGGCGGACTCGAGCTCGGCGTAGGCCCGATCGAGGTCGTCGACTTCGAGCGCGACGGTGGGCCCGCCGGGTTGGCCGGCCGGCTCCCAGACGTTGGAAATCGCGAGGCAGTGCTCAGCGCCGACGTCATACTCGATCCAGAATTGGTCGCCGGTCTGATCGAGGGGGTGGCATAGGGTTTCGCGCAGCCCGAGGACGGTCTCATAGAACCGGCGGGCGCGGGCGAGGTCGGTAATGGGGTGGCCGACGAAGGCAATCGAGGTGATGTGCATATGTTCACCTATTCAGTCGTGTCTTGAATTCCGGTCAATTTCAATTGTCGGAAGCATGGCGCGGTGAAGGGTGCGGGCTGAGGTTGGACCGTCAGATCACGCCGCTTGTGAAAGAAAGCTTTACCTGCGTTGCGATGCGGCAGGATCGTCACATGCGTAACCCCGATTCTTCATCCGTATGCGTGTTTCCCTTTCACCTCGTCTCGATCGATTACATTTTGCGTTGATTGCCATGGCGGCACTCTGGTTGGGAGGCTGCAGCGGCGGAGAAGGAGGCGAGGGCTGGCGCGGTGAGTCGCCCCCCGCTCCGGTCGCGGTGAGCCCGGTGGAGGTCGGGTCGATCGAGCAGCGGCGGACCTTCAGCGGGACCCTGCAGCCGCGAGCCTCGTTTTTTGTCGCGCCCAAGGTGGGCGGACGGATCGAGGAGATGCTGGTGGATTTCGGTGACTCCGTGGGGCGCAACGAGTTGGTCGTGCAGATCGATGACGCTGAGTTCCAGCAAGAGGTCCTGCGGGCGGAGGCCGACCTCGCGGTGGCGGAGGCGAACCTTGCCGAGGCGCAGAGCCTTTTCGGGATCGCGGAGCGTGAGATCGAGCGCTTCGAGACTTTGCGCGAGCGCGGGTTCACCTCGGCCTCGCAATATGAGACATCAGAAGCCGAGCGAGAGGCGCGGGGAGCCCAACTACGAGTCGCGGAAGCGCAAGTCAGCCGTGCCGAAGCGGCCCTCGAGTCGGCCCGCATCCGCCTGAGCTACACTCGCGTGGTGGCGGATTGGAATGGCCCTGGTGAGGAGCGCGTCGTGGGCGAACGCTTTTTCGACGAAGGGGACACCGTGACTCCGAATACATCGCTCCTGCGCGTGGTGGAGATCGACCCGATCGTGGCGGAGATCTATGTCACAGAAAAGGACTACGCCATGCTGCGACGCGGTCAGACCGCGCAGTTGCTCATCGATGCGTTTCCGGGAGAAACCTTTGAGGGCACGGTGGATCGCGTCTCGCCGGTCTTTCGCGAGGCGACGCGACAGGCGCTGGTGGAGCTGCAGGTACCGAACCCGGGGCAGCGGCTCAAGCCGGGGATGTTTGCGCGCGTCTCCCTCGGACTGCAAGAGCTCGAGGGCCAAACGATCGTGCCGGAGACTGCCTTGGTCCGGCGGGACGACACGATGGGAGTGTTCGTGGTCAACGACGAGGGGTCGACCGTTCGCTGGGTGCAGGTGGAGGTACTCGTGAGCAATGATGAGCGCATCGCGGTCGAGGGCGAGGGGCTGCGCGGCCGCGTCGTGACGCTCGGGCAACAGATGCTCGAGGACGGCAGCGCGATCGTGATCCCCGACGACCGGGCGGAAGTCGCCGAGGAGGTACCGACGTGAGCCTTTCCGATTTCAGTGTGCGCAAGCCGATCTTTACTACGATGATCACGCTCATCGTGGTGGTCCTCGGGGCGTTTTCCCTTCGTCGCCTGCAGATCGATCTGCTGCCTCCGGTGGAAATGCCGACCGCCAGCGTGACGACTGGATTCCCCGGCGCCCACCCCGAAGTGGTCGAATCTCAGGTCACGCAAATCATCGAGGAAATCGTCTCGACCGTGCCCGGCGTGGAGGAACTCAGTTCGAGCACCTACGAGGGCTTCAGTCGCGTGCGCGTGACCTTCACCTGGGGGACCGATATCGACTCCGCTGCCCTCGAACTCCAATCCCGACTGGAGGATGAAATCAACGAATTGCCGGAGGACGCCAACCGGCCCCGGGTAAGCAAGTTCGACGTCAACAGCTTTCCTGTCGTGGTTCTTGGGATCGCGAGCGAGATCGACCCGGTCGAACTCACCGAAATGATCAATGAGGAGATTCGCTATCGCTTCGCGCGGATCCCCGGCGTGGCCCAGGTCGACCTTTGGGGAGGGTTCAACCGTGAGATTCAGGTAGCCCTCGATCCCGACCGCCTGCGTGCTCTCGGGGTGCCCCTCGACCGCGTCCTTGCGGCCCTCCGCGATGCCAACCTCGATTTGCCCTCGGGTCGCATCGAGACGGGCCGCTATGAGGTCACTCTGCGCGCTCCGGCGCAATACGACAACCTGGAACAGATCCGCGAGACCGCCCTCGAGTCGGTCGACGGCACGGTGGTGACCATTGGACAAATCGCGGAGGTGCGCGACACCTACGACCGCCCGTGGCGAATCGAGCGGGTGAATGGCGTGCGCGGCATTCGCGTGGCCATCCGCAAGCAGGCCGAAGCCAACACGGTGGAGGTTTCGCGCGCGGTTCTCGCGGAGATCGAGGCGGTCAACCGCGACTTTCCAGTGCTCAATGTCGTGTCCGTCATCAACCAGGGGAACTTCATTGAACGGTCGATCGCGAACGTGGCCCGCTCAGTGGCCTACGGGGGCGGGCTCGCGATCTTTGTCCTGCTCTTCTTCCTGCGCAATCTGCGT
>JBKHAU010000155.1:0-6473 GCA_046542725.1 Opitutales bacterium | reverse complement strand
GGACGCCCCGAGACGAGACTCGCCCCCCAGTCCCCGCGCGCGAAATCCGCCAGATACCTCCCATACTGCTGCAGGAGCGGATCATCCAGGCCCAGATCCGCCCGGATCGCGGCCACCCGCACCGGATCCGGATTCTTTACCCGCAGGGCGATCGGATCCTCCGGCATCGCCTGCACGGCGAGAAAGACCAAGACACTCCCGAGGAGAAAGATGCCCAGAAGCCGCCCCAGCTCACGCCGGGCAAAGCGAAGCGTCCGTGCGATCCCGCCATTCATCACTCAGCACTCGTCATTGATCATGGTCTGCCTCCCAGCGCAGGGGACCGAAGAAATGGTTCCCGCCGCGATCGAGGACGTACCCCCCCAGCTCCCGCCGCAGGACCACGATCTGTTCGCCATGCACGAGGGGGACCAGCGGCAGGTCCTGCGCCCAGAGGTCGAGCGCCTCGCCGTAGAGTGCGCCGCGCCGTTCCGCATCCGTCGTCGCGAGAGCGGCATCGAGCAGAGTATCCATCGCATCGCTACGATAGAAGGAGATGTTCGTCGCCGCCCCCACCTCGGCCGAACGGCTGTGGAAGAACGTATCCAGAAAATTACTCGTGTCCGGCGTGTCCGACATCCAACCGAGGATCGCCAGGTCAAACTCGCCCCGTCGCGTGAGGTGCAGGTGGGTCTTGAACTCCCGCGTCACGATCTCCACCTCGAGTCCCACCGCCTCGAGGTCGCTGCGAATGAGCGAGGCAATGCGCGCCGGATCCGGGAAGTAGCTGCGCGGCTCGTTGAAGGCGGCCAGCGTGAGCGTTGCCCCGAGCACATCCGGATGCTCCGCGAGAAGCGCGCGCGCCGCCTCCGGATCGTAGTCGAGGTCCGGGTCTCGCGCATCCTCGCGGCCGAGGAAACCCGGCGGCACGGGGAAGTCCGCAACCGCTCCATAACCGTCGAAGGCAAGCTCGACGAGCGCCTCCCGGTCAATCGCGAGGGCGATCGCCCGCCGCACCGCGGGGTCCTGCAGGGGCTCCGAGAAGGCCGAAAAGGCGAGGTAGCCCACATTGGAACCCGGCGCGTGGTGGACGGTGAAGCGTGGATCCGCGCGCAGGTCGGCCAGCTCCGCCGGCTGCAAACCGTCGAGCCCATGGACGTCGCCCGCCTCCAGTTCCGCGAGGCGGGTCGCGTTGAGCGGAATGGAGCGCAGGACGAGGCGGGCAAAGCCTGCCCCCGGCTCCCTCCAGTAGTCCTCATTGCGCTCCATCATGACTGCCTGGCCCGGCTCCCAGCGGACAAATCGGTAGGGCCCGGTCCCGACCGGATGCTGCTGCATGCGGGTACCGTACCGCTCAAAGGCCCCCGGGCTCACCAGCCAGCCGGGGAAGGTGGCAAAGGCGTATTGCAAGGCTGCATTGGGCCGGGCGAGGCGAAAGGTCAGCTCCATTGGCCCCGTCACCTCGATCGCCTCGACATCGTCAAAAAGCAGCTTCCAATATTGAAAGCTCGCCTCCGGCAGATGCGCCGGATGCGCCGGATCCATCTGCCGCCGAAAACTCCAGGCCGCCGTCTCCGCCGTGAGTGGCGTGCCGTCGTGAAAGCGCACCCCCTCGCGAATCTGAAACGTATAGGTCAGCCCGTCCTCAGAAATCGCATACGATTCCGCCAGCCGAGGCTCCACCTCCGTCGTGCCCGGCTTGAAGGCGAGCAGCCCCTCGAGCATCTGCGCCAGCGTGTTGACCGACTCCCCGTCGTCCACGTCCGCCGGATCCAGCTTCTGCGCATCCGCCCCACGGGCAAAGACAAAGACCTCCGGCGCCGCCCCGTCCTGCGCTCTTTCGCCCCCACAACCCGCCAGGGCCCACATCCCGGCGAGACCCACGATCCATCCTGTCCAGCTTCGCATGGCCGCAAGAGTGGTCCCCGCCGCGATCAAGGCAACCCCGCGCCCACATCCGCCACCTTCCACCCGGCCTTTCCGCGCGGATTCGCGCACCGATCTCAACAAAGCGAATGAGGCGTCATGCCTCGCAGTCGTGAAGCCGCTCCTCCCCTCAGCCCGAGGTCGGCGCTTCGGCTTCCCTCGCTGAAGCGTGGAGGGCGGCCACGAGGCTGACCTCCAGACCAAACGCCTTCGCCAGGCGGCGGAGGAAGAGGTGCTCGGCGGGGGTGTCGAGATCGATCGCGCCGAGGGCGGCGGCGTAGAGTTCGGCCGCTTCCTCGAGGTTGGCGGGGAGGGGGGCGATCTCCTCGAAGGTGGGGGGCTGGTTGAGGGCGGCGGTGAGGCGAACCTTTTCCGCCGACGGGAGGACGGCGGTGTCGATGAAGTCGGCGAGGGCAGTGAGTTCGGCGTCGTCGATGCGGCCGTCGGCGTGGGCCGCCGCCATCATGACGAGGGCCATGCGGCTGGCGAGGTCGTCGATGACGATGGGCGCGGGCGGGGGGGCCGCGGGCACGGCAGACGGAATCGACGCGGGCAACGGCTGACTGCCCGCGGAGGCTGCCCCACTCCGGCTGCGCGATTCCTGCTACTTCTTGTAGGCGAGGTAGCCCACGCCGGCGACGGCGGCGGCGGTGCCCGCCTGCATCGCGCCTTTGCCCAGCGTCCTGCGGGCTTTCTTGTTCATGAGGAGCGAGACGAGGGCGCCGGAGGCGGCTCCGCCAAGCGCCCCCTGCATTCCGGGCTTGCCCCCGAAGTCTCCGAGAAATCGATCAATGGGGATCATCTCCGAGGAGGTATCGAGGACGACGTGTTTCGCGACATTAATTTCGTGTTTTCCGCGGACCTGCTTTCAGGTCTCGACCCCCGCCATGGCGCGGCCGGCGAGCCAGCCGGTGGTCCAGGCGGACTGGAAGTTGAAGCCGCCAGTGAGCCCGTCGATGTCGAGGACCTCGCCGGCGAAGTGCAAGCCGGGCAGACGGCGGCTCTCCAGCGTCTTGAAGTCGACTTCGCGCAGCTCGACGCCACCGCAGGTGACAAACTCGTCCTTGTTTGTGCTCTTGCCGGTGACGGCGAACTCGCTGGCCTTGAGCCGCTCGGCGAGGGCGCGGGCACGCTTGGCGGGGAGACCGGACCAGCGCACCTCGGGGCCGATGCCGGCCTCCGCGACGAGACGTTCCCAGAGGCGTGCGGGAAGGGGCGGCAGGGGCACGTTGACGACGCACTTGGCGGGGTGCTCCCGGCGGCGCTCCTCGAGGGCCTCCGCGACGGCGCCTGGTTTCAGGGCGGGTAGCCAGTCGACGCGGAGGGTGAAGCGGTAGCCGCGGGCGGCCAGCTCGCGGGCACCCCAGGCAGAGAGCTTGAGAATGCCGGGGCCGCTCATTCCCCAGTGGGTGAGGAGGAGCGGGCCGCGCTCCCGCAGCTTGGTGCCCGCCACCTGTGTCTCGGCCGCGGGCACGGAGACGCCAGCGAGCGCGCGCACCCAGGGCGTCTCGACGTTGAAGGTGAACAGCGAGGGCACCGGCTCGGCGATGGTGTGGCCGTGGGTCTCGAGGAGCGCGCGCAGGCGCCCGGCCTTCAGCCCGCCGCTGGCGAGGAGGACGCGGTCCGCTTCGAGGCGTTGCCCGCTCTTCAGCGCCAGCGCAAAGCCTCCCCCCGCACGCGGCTGCAGGTCGACCACGTCCATGCCGGTGCGCAGCTCGATGCCCGCCTCTTGGCAGGCTCCGAGGAGCGCGTCGATGATCGTGCGCGAGTCATCGGTGACGGGAAACATGCGCCCGTCGGCCTCCACCTTCAGCTCCACCCCGCGAGCTGCAAACCACGCCACCGTGTCCCGTGCCTGAAAGCGGTGAAAGGGCCCGATAAGCGCCTTGTGTCCCCTCGGGTAGCGCCGGACGAAGTCGCGCGGCTCGAAGCAGGCGTGCGTCACGTTGCACCGTCCCCCGCCCGAGATGCGCACCTTGGCGAGCAGCTGGGCCGACTTTTCGAGCACCGTGACGCGGGCCGCGGGGTTCGCCTCCACCGCCGCGAGCGCACCGAAGATGCCCGCCGCCCCGCCACCGATGACGACTAGGCGGGGCGCTCCGGAGTCGCCGTGAATCATCCCCTCCCCGGGTCCGGACAATGGTTGCAGTCTTCCCACCCGTTCCAGTGAGCTTGCGCTCCACGATCTTGTCGAAGCGAGAATCGCCTCTTCCGCCTTCCCCTTGACCCGCGTCGCTCGTCCCTTCCCACTTTCCTTTTTTCGCCTCGTCCCATGCTCACCCTCAGCGACCTCGCCAAAGTCTACGGCACCCGCACCCTCTTCGAGGGCGTCACCCTGCATCTCCAGCGGCAGGAACGCCTGGGCTTTGTCGGGCCCAACGGGGCGGGCAAGTCGACCCTCTTCCGCATCCTTCTCGGCGAGGAGGAGCCCGACGCGGGTGACGTCGCCTGGGAACGCGGTGCGCGGGTCGGCTATCTCCCGCAGGAGTCGATGCCGACCGGTGACG
Organism: Opitutales bacterium; assembly: GCA_046542725.1. Classification (GTDB taxonomy): domain Bacteria; phylum Verrucomicrobiota; class Verrucomicrobiia; order Opitutales; family Oceanipulchritudinaceae; genus CAWVVV01. The sequence goes on along the minus strand of JBKHAU010000155.1, from coordinate 2,061 downwards.
CCACCATCCTCGAAGTCGCCGCCGGGATCCAGACCGGGGACATTTCCGACGACCAACTGGCCGAACTGGACTACAGCCGCGAGCCCCGCGCGCGCAAGATCCTCGCCGGCCTCGGCTTCCGCGAGGGCGACGCCGAGCGGCCCGCGAGGACCTTTTCCGGCGGCTGGGTGATGCGCGCCCACCTCGCCCGGCTCCTCGTCGACGCACCCGATCTGCTCCTCCTCGACGAGCCGACCAACCACCTCGACCTCCACGCCCTCCTCTGGTTTCAGGACTACCTCGCGCGTTACCCCGGCGGGCTCATCGTCATCTCGCACGACCGCGCCTTCCTCAACGCGATCTGCAGCGGCGTGCTCGAACTGCGCGCCCAGCAACTCTTTCGCTGGACGGGCAACTACGACGACTACCTGCGCCAGAAGGCCGACCACGAGGCCCAGCAGGCCGCCCTCCACAAGAACCAGCAGCGCGAGATCGCCCACCTCCAGAAGTTCGTCGACCGCTTCGGCGCCAAGGCCAATCTCGCCTCCCGCGCGAAGTCGAAAGGCAAGGCCATCGACCGCCTGAAGGACGCTGCGATCGACGCTCCCCAGGGCGACGGGCCCAAGGTCGGCCGCTTCACCTTCCCCCAGCCGGATCGCACCGGCCACAAGGTGATGGAGTTGAAACGCATCACCCAGGCCTATGGCGAACTGGTCGTCTACGAGGGCCTCAACCTCACCATCGAGCGCGGCCAGAAGACCGTTCTCATCGGCCCCAACGGCGCCGGCAAATCCACCCTCCTGAAGATTCTCGCCGGTCTCCTTCCCCTCCGCGCCGGCGAGCGTGAGGTCGGCCTCCGTGTGAAGGTCGGCTACTTCGCGCAGAACCGTGTGGAAAATCTTGATACACGGCGCACCGTCCTCGACGAGGCGCTCAGCGCGCGGAACGACAACCCCGCCGTGACCGAGCAGATGGCGCGGGACCTTCTCGGGGCCTTCCTCTTCCGCGGGGACGAGGCGATGAACAAGCCGACCGGCGTGCTCTCCGGCGGCGAAAAGTCGCGCCTCGCCCTCGTCAAGCTCCTCCTCGCCCCGCCCAACCTCCTGCTCATGGACGAGCCGACGACGCATCTCGACATCCCCTCGATCGACGCGCTCATCGCCGCCCTGCAGTCCTACGAGGGCACCCTCCTCTTCATCAGCCACGACGTGCATTTCATCAAGGCCGTCTCCGAAAAGGTGATACACGTCGAATCGGGACGCCTCACGCCCTACGCCGGCGACTATGACTACTACCTCGAGAAATCGGGGGCGCTCGACGCGCGCGCCGCGATTGTCGCGAGCACCGAAGGCGGCCCGGGCGGAAGGGCAAAGGGCACAGATTCGTCATCGAAATCCAAATACAAGTCGAAGGAGGCGCGCCGGGCCGATGCGCAGGCCCGGGCGAGGCGCGCCGACCTGCGCAAGGAGGTTGCCGCCCTCGAGGAACAGGTCGCGCACTACGAGGCCCGTCAGGCGGAACTGAACGCCGCGCTCTCCGACGGCGACGTCTACGCCGACACCGGCCGCGCCCTCAAGCTGCAGGAGGAACTCAACCAGGTCGTGGCCAACCTCGAGGCCGCCACCCTCACCTGGGAGCGCAAGGCGCTCGAGGTCGAGGCGGGAGAGGGTTAGCGGGCGAGCGGCACGTCGACGCCTTCGCCGCTCACCGTACTGTAGAGCAGACAGCGGCCCTCCCGACCGGTGGAGGCGCCGAGGGCCGCGGCATAGACCGCCACCTGGGGAGCGTAGGCCTCGCGCAGGGCGGCGGCGGGATCGGGCCCCGGGAGGCGGTCGGTCTTCCAGTCGACGACCTGCCATGCCCCCGTCCCGGCATGGACCGCGAGAAGGTCGATGTAGCCTTCGTATCCAATCTTCGCTGACATATTGGCGGAAAGGAAGGGCACTTCGGTCTGGACCTCCCAATTTGTATCGACCAATTGGGACAGGAGCGCCGAGGAGAGGAAACGGTCGACCTAGGCCGCGCCGCGGGAGGGGTCGGGGCAGGACTCCAGGGCCTGCGCGAGGTGATCGCGCACGTCGG
>JBKHAU010000154.1:0-6488 GCA_046542725.1 Opitutales bacterium | reverse complement strand
ACCGGGGCTTGCACGGCGGGCGACCTCGGCGACGAGGCCGCGCGGCGCGCGCCGATCATGATCAACATCCCCTTTTTCGGGCACGTCTTCGTCTTTTCGATCCTCGCGGTGAGTATCGCCCGGGAGTCCCTCGCGCTCCTTCCGGCGGCGGGAGCGGCCCTCGTCGGAGTGACACTGACGGCCTGGTCGCTCCGCCGACTGGGCCAGGCCGAGGGGCGCGACGGGCCGGAAGTGAAAGCACTCATGCAGTTCTCCTTCGGGTGGCAGTTGACGGCTGTCTTCGGCGGGCTGCTCCTCCTCGAGCTCTCCGGCATGTCGGTGGGCCTCGCGCTCATGGCGACGAGCTCCTCCCTTTCTCACTTTGGGCTCTTTGCGGCCATCCAAGGGGGCATGGCGGGAGCGTCCGCCGCCGGCATGATCGCCTTCGTCTTCGCCATGCCGTTCCTCGTCCATCCACTCGTTTTCTTCATGTTCGGCCGAGCGATGGAGAAGGGCGGCGAGATGCCGCGCCGCCCGGTCTATGTGATCGCGTTCCTCAGCCTGCTCGGAGTGGCGGCGGCGCTCTTTTTCATCCGCTGAGGGCGATGAACAAGGCGCACAACGCTTGATTGCGGGGGTCGTCCCGTGTGCGGGGGTCGTTCCGTAATTCCTGCACTCAAACCCTGTTCATCGACGCAGCGTGCGGAAGTTCCGGTATCCCGCCTGTGCTCGATGCGGGACGCCAACGTCCACGTTGGCATCCTTCTCATCGATGCCGACGAGGGCGTCGGCGCTCCCGGGAGGGCGTCGGCGCAGCGCGTTTGAAGGGACCCCGCGCCCTTGGCCTTCGCCGCTTCCTTGCGAGGGCCGCGCGTGCGGCGCCCTATTCATCGGTGCGGCGGAAGCAGCGCGCGCGGAAACCCTTTCGCCGTCCGCGGCGGACGCGCCTGTCCACCCCGAAATTACGGTAAAAAACAACCGGTCTTCGCCTCCCGCCGGGATCCCGCTTGGCTCCCGCGGTGAAACAACCGCTTCGCCGCCTTTTTCTGTGCGCGGTTTGCCTCGCGCTCTCTCCTCTCCACGCCGGCGACGCTCCGCTTTCGATCGTCGAAACGACGCTTCTTTCGACGACGGGATCCACCCGGGCGACCGCCTACGGGATGAGCCACAAGATCGTCACGACGCCCACTCAGGTGGTCGTGGGCTGGCTCGACCAGCCGGCCGAAATCATGGTCCGCGCGTTCAACCGGCAAGCCCGCTCCTGGTCACCTGCGCAAAAGGTCGGCACGGGGATGAGCAACCACGCAGGCCCCGCCTTGACGAAGGACTCCACCGGCCGGATCCACCTCGTCTTCGGCCCGCACCACGGCCCCTTCACCTATCGACACACCCTGCGGGCGGGGGAGATCGACAAATGGTCAGAACCCGAATCCTTCGGGTTCATGGGCACCTATCCGAGCCTTGTCACCGGGCCCGACGACACCCTCCACCTCACCTACCGGAGCAGCGGGTCCGACCCGTGGAGAGTTCTCTATCAGCAGCGACCCGCCGGCGGGACTTGGAGCGAGCCGTTGGCGCTCTTCGAGAATGATGTGCCCGGCTACATGTGGACGGGGCATTCCCTGGCGGTCGACGCGGCCGGCACGCTGCACGTCGTCTTCTGCCTTTACGAAGAAGAAGCCAAACGCGGTCGGGCGATCCTCTACCTGCGCTCCCCTGACGGCGGATCGACCTGGCTCGAGACGGCCGGAGCGGAAATGCTCCTCCCGGTCCGGGCCGGCGATGCGAGCACGATCCTCGCCGATCCAACGATGGATGTGCGGGTGAAAAGCATGGTCCTCGGCCCCCGCCAAGAACCGTGGTTCGTCACCGTCCATCTCGGGCGGCCCACCCGGACAGTCGTGCTCCGCTCGCTGGAGGCCGGATCGTGGACCGAGATCGACCTCCTTCCCCACCTCCAGGCGGTCGACCCGAACCGCGAATTGGTCGACGCGACGATGACCTTCGATCGCGACGGACGGCTCTATGTCTTCGCCACCACCGGAGGAGTCGGCCCCGAGGTCACGACGTTTTGGGGCGACCCTTCCAACGAAGTCGTGCTCCTCGTGTCCGCCGATCGCGGCCAGACCTTCTCCGTCCTTCCGGTCAGTGTCCCCGATCCCACCGAGCCCGCCTGGATGCCGAGCATCGAGCGCCCCTTGGGACCGGTTCCGATCGGTCGACCGCATCTGCTTTACACCCGCGGAGGACCGGGGACCGGCGTCCATAGCCCCCTCACGACAGAGGTCCACTTCATCACCCTCGGCCCGTGATAGGTTTCCCCAGCGCCCCCTTTTAAAGTCGGGGCTGCATGTCTGCGCAATTCCTCGGCGTTATCGGCCGCCCCCCGCTCGACCGCGCGCCCGCAGGCGGTGGCGTCCAGGGAGGACGCTTCTGGCGAAACCGTGCGAGGAACGGATTGCAAAAATTACGGAATGACCCCTTGCCCAGAGACCTCCTTGTTTGCGGTGGCGAGGGGTATTTGGGGGTGGCGGCCGGCGAAGTAGCCGACTGACCACTCGCTGGGAAAGAGGAGGACGGGGGCGTCGTAGAGGTCGCGCGCGAGGGCAGTGCCGGTGAGGGTTGGGAGGGCCGCGCGGGCGCGCTCGAGGTCCTCGGGCCGGATCCAGCGGACGGCTTCCCAGGGAGCGGGCTCGCGACGGGTCGGGGTGCGGTATTCGAGTTCGAGACGAGCCTGCACGACGTCGAACTGGAGGGCCCCGACGGCTCCGAGGAGGGGCATCCCCTGGGGGGAATTTTCGAGGAAGAAGCGCTGCACGAGCTGTTCCTGGAGGAGTTGATCGAGGCCCGCGCGGAAGCGCTTCATATTCTGCGTATCCGGGTTGTGGAGGTAGATGAAGGCCTCCGGGGCGAAGCGCGGCATCTCGGCGAAGGTGTGGCCGGGTTCGACGCTGAGGGTGTCCCCGAGTTGCAGGTCACGCGGCCCGCTGATGCCCACCACGTCCCCCGCCCAGGCCTCGTCTGCCGTCTCCCGCTCGCGCCCGAACAGCCGGTGGGAGAAAGCGAGTCGCAGGGTCTTGCCGGTGCGGGTATGGAGCACGCTCATGTCCCGCTCGAAATGCCCCGCGCAGATACGAATGAAGGCAACGCGGTCGCGGTGGCGCGGATCCATGTTGGCCTGGATCTTGAAAACGAAGCCGGCAAAGGGTGCCTCCACCGGATCGAGCGGTGTGCCGGCGGAGAGGCGAGGCTGCGGCGCAGGGGCGTGGCTGACAAAGGCATCGAGCAACCAACGCACGCCGAAGTCGGTCAGGGCGCTGCCGAAGTAGATCGGCGTCGTGCGGCTCGCGCGTATCGCCCCCCAATCGAGGGGGTGCGCCGCCGCCTCGAGAAGGGCGAGTTGCTCTTCGACATGGTCCACCGTGGCGGGGCCGAGCCGCTGCCGGAGGCCCGGATCATCGAGGGTCAATCGGGTCTCGTCGGCCTTCCGCTGTTTCCCGCTGCGAGCATAGAGCAGCACCCCGCGATCGGCGCAGCCGACCAGCCCGTGAAAGTCGCGCCCGAGCCCGAGCGGCCAGTTCACGGGCGAGACCCCCATCCCAAGGACCTCCTCGATCTCGTCGAGGAGTGCGAGCGGGTCGCGGCCCGGTCGGTCGCACTTGTTGATAAAGGTAAAAATGGGGACCCCGCGCATGCGGCAGACCTCGAAGAGCTTGCGCGTCTGGGTCTCCACCCCCTTGGCCGCGTCGATCACCATGACGGCGGCATCGACCGCCATCAGCACCCGATAGGTGTCTTCCGAGAAGTCCTCGTGGCCGGGGGTATCGAGCAGATTGATGACACAGTCGCGATACTCGAACTGGAGGACCGTCGAGCTGATCGAGATCCCGCGCTTTTGCTCCAGCTCCATCCAGTCGGAGGCGGTCGCGCGCTCGGTCTTGCGCCCCTTGACGTTCCCCGCCAACTGGAGGGCCCCGCCGTAGAGGAGGAGCTTCTCGGTGAGGGTGGTCTTGCCTGCGTCGGGATGCGAGATGATCGCAAAGGTGCGCCGGCGGGCGATTTCTTGGGCAGCTTCACTCATGACAAGAGGAAAGGAAGAACACCGGGCTCCCCCGGTGTCGAGGGGGCGCTCACTCGGCCGGCGTCAAATCGACCGACTGCACCGCTCCGATCCCGCTCAAGGCGACCACCGCGTTGGCCGCCGCGATCCCGGAAGGGGCGTGAAACTGGAGGGCGTAGACCGTGCGCGGGCCGTCACCCGATGCGACATCGAACTCACGCAGCTCGAGTCCCAAGTCTCGAAAAACGGCTTCGACCGCTGCCACCGCTTCTTCCCCGGTCGCACACTCGAGGCGCACATTGGCCGCGACTTCTCCGATGGGATTCATGCGGCCGGCGGGCTCAGGCGGATGTTCAAAGGCGCTCATGAGCCGGCCGGGAGGGGGCACAGCGAGACCGGCAAGCGGCTCTCGCGCAGGGGGTCGGGTTCAGACGATGAGGACATGGCTGGAAGGAGGATGAGATCGGCGTCCGCCCGCCCGCGCGGGTCGATGCGGCAGCGACGGACGAAATATGCTGAGGCGTGTCGGTTTTTCCTACTCCCTTGGCGCGACAGGGCCGGATCCAACATCCAAGGCGGTGCAAACGCGGCCACGTCGCCCGGAGATTGCGCCCCCGGAGCATCGCTCACACAAGCCTTTAGCCTACAGCCCTGCAAACCTAGCGGGTCGCTCGTCGATGCATAGCCCAAAAGTCCTCCACTCTCCTAATTCGTTGCCCTTCCGTTGAATATTAGCTTTACCGAAGCATCGCCGTCCGGCCCCCTCGCGCGCCTCGCAGCGGCAGCTCCAAGAGGAACCCCAGAGTCTGCTCGAAGCCGCCCGTCGCATCGACCGCGGCAATACGGGAGCTGTGCGATCCGCGGCAAGGACATCGCGCGCGAGCGCGCCTCGAATATCGGCCCGCGGCCGTCAGTTGCATGCCCGGCCACGGGCGCCACGGACGCTGACGGGCGCTGGCGGGCGACCGCGCGCCGCGCTTTCATTCGCCCGAACAAAGGCTTGCGCCCGACGGCATGGCCACGAAGGTCGTGCGCTTTTGCGAGCGGTCGCACCTGTCACCTGCCTGTTCTTTCCTGCTTCCGTCTGTCGCGGGAGGGTTTCTTGCCCATAGGGATTACCTGCACGGAGGTCCGCCGGACTGCTTGCCCTTCTCCGTCATGGACACGAAACGCTATCTCAAGGAATGGATCTCGAATCCGCGCGGCGACCTCATCGCCGGAGCGGTCGTGGCCCTCGCCCTCATCCCGGAGGCGATTGCCTTCTCCATCATCGCGGGGGTCGATCCCAAGGTGGGGCTCTATGCCTCCTTTTGCATCGCGGTCGTGATCGCCTTCGTCGGCGGCCGACCGGGCATGATCTCGGCGGCCACCGGGGCGATGGCCCTGCTCATGGTCACGCTCGTGAAGGAGCACGGGCTGCAGTATCTCCTCGCCGCCACCCTCCTCACCGGCGTGCTGCAGATCGCGGCCGGGCTCTGCAAGCTGGGCAACCTCATGCGCTTCGTCTCGCGCTCGGTCGTGACGGGCTTTGTCAATGCTCTCGCGATCCTCATTTTCATGGCGCAGTTGACCGAGTTCAAGGGGCAGGGCTGGCTCATGTATGCGATGGTCGCGGGCGGTCTCGGCATCATCTACGGACTGCCCCGCCTGACCAAGGCAATCCCCTCCCCGCTCGTCTGCATCGCCGTCCTCACCGGCCTCTCGATGGGGCTCGGGCTCGACGGCACGCTGCGCACGGTCGGCGACATGGGACAATTGCCCTCGTCCCTGCCGGTCTTTTTCCTTCCCGATATCCCGCTCAACTTCGAAACCCTCGCGATCATCCTGCCCTACGCCCTCCCTCTCGCGGTGGTGGGCCTGCTCGAGTCCCTCATGACCGAGACGATCGTCGACGACCTCACCGACACCCCGAGCGATCGCAACCGCGAATGCACCGGCCAGGGCATCGCCAACATCGTCTCGGGCTGCTTCGGCGGTATGGCCGGCTGCGCCATGATCGGTCAGTCAGTCATCAACGTGCAGTCGGGCGGCCGCGGTCGGCTCTCCACCTTCGCCGCCGGCGTCATCCTCCTCATCCTCATCGTCGTGCTGGGTGATTGGGTGCAACAGATCCCCATGGCGGCGCTCGTCGCGGTCATGATCATGGTCGCGATCGGGACCTTCAGCTGGAAGTCGATCAAGGACATGAAGGTGCATCACCGCACCTCGTCCGCGGTGATGGTTTCGACCGTCGTCACGGTGGTCTGGACCCACAACCTCGCCCTCGGGGTCGGCGTGGGCGTGCTCCTCAGTGCGCTCTTCTTCGCCTACAAGGTCTCGCGGCTGCTCAGCATCACCTCGGAAGCCAACGAAGAGGGATCCGCGCGCACCTACCACGTGCGCGGCCAGCTCTTCTTTGTCTCGGCGAGCACCTTCAGCGAGGCCTTCGACTTCCGCGAGGTCCTGCAGC